>DATMUM010000261.1:0-2986 GCA_035564175.1 Mobilitalea sp. | reverse complement strand
CGGAATTCCCATCCCAATCTGTGCAAAAATGGTTGCCCAGCGAGAATGAGTGTGGGTAATCCCTTGGATGGAAGAAAAAGAATTATATAATTCGATATGGGTCGCAGTGTCGGAAGGAGGACTATAGTTCCCCTCAATCTTATTACCGGACAAATCAATAACTACCATATCTTCCGGGGTTAACTGATCACATTCCACATCGGAAGGCTTCATTACAATATAGCCTGTACCTCGGTCAATTCCGGAGACATTTCCCCAGATAAAGGTTATTAAATTGTATTTAAGAAGAAGCTTATTCGCATCACATACTTCTTTCTTTAAATCCTCTAACATGATAAGAACCTCACTTCCTATGTGTTATAGTGCTCAATCATTCAGAGATACTTTATCATTGTACTATAATGGTTTTGGCATTGTAAATATAACAATTGTGAATTTTTACTTATTAATAAAATGCATTAGGTGCAGGTAGAGTGGATATTAACGGATAAAATTGGTCCAGGCTCTTCGTTCAGGTTCAGGTACCGGGAAAGTATCCTTGCTAAATTCCTTGATATTGAGCATCCAGGCTATATTATTGGCCAGATTCTTTAACACGCTGACACCTTCAAGATCTTGGATAATTTCACCGGGAGCTCCGCCATGGATGGCATTCCAATAATAAGAGGGAGCAATCATCATTTCTGAAATTAAGAAATAATTGTTCAGCTGGTCAAAGGTTGTTACTCCGCCGGAACGGCGCAATACAGAGATGGAAGCACCTACCTTAAGACGCATTCTGCCCTGACTAGGATAAAATAAGCGGTCAAGAAAGCTTTTCATTGTTCCTGCTATGCCGGCATAATATACGGGGCTTCCCAATAGCAGTCCATCGGCCGCGTGTATTTTAGCTACGATTTCACGAAGTTTATCATCAGAAAAAGCACAGTGGCCGTCCTTACAACGACCGCAGGCGATGCAGCCTTTCAGATCCATATTACCTACATGAATAATCTCAGTATCGATATGACGAGCCTCCAGCTCATCACATACTGTTTTCAATGCAAGATATGTATTTCCCTTCGGTTTTGGACTTCCGTTAATTGCGATTACCTTCATATTATATATCTTCCTTTCAAAATTATTATCTATCTTTACCTCAGTGCGATATGGAATGACTTTTTATCCATAGTATACTACAAGATATATTGATTGAAAATAGGAAAGCGATATATGGGTACGTGAAAAATTCAGAAGAATTGACGAAATAACCGTTAATAATTATAATAGGAAGAGGCCGCAGAGGCTTTTAAATGAACATCTTCCTATTTTTGATGAAATAAAGCATATAAGGAGAATTATCATGAGACTTAGAAACATAAAAGGCTCCAGGGAAACAGTGGCTACCAATGAATATGTTGTAAATGAGCCGGAGAAATGGAAAGGGCAATGGAATACTTTATTCGGAAATGATCACCCTATTCATGTGGAAATCGGCATGGGTAAGGGTAGATTTATCATGCAGCTGGCAGCGATGAATCCGGATATAAATTATATCGGAATAGAAAAATATTCGAGCGTACTTCTCAGGGCTTTGGAAAAGCGAAAAGAGGTTGAGCTTTCCAACCTTTATTTTATTCGGTTTGATGCAGAATATCTGAATGATATCTTTGATAAGGATGAAATATTGAGGATTTATCTAAATTTTTCCGATCCCTGGCCTAAGGATCGCCATGCAAAGAGACGCCTTACATCAAAGGAATTTTTCCAGAGATATCATCAGTGCCTGAGAAATGATGGTGAGGTAATTTTTAAAACAGATAACCGGGCTTTATTCGATTTCTCCTTAGAGGAAGTGAAGATAGCTGGATGGGAATTAAAAGATGTAACCTTTGATCTGCACCACAGCGAATATCTGGAGGGTAATGTGATGACTGAATATGAGGAGCGATTTGCGGCTCAGGGAAATCCGATTCATAAATTAACAGCTTATCGCAATTAGTCGGTAAATTGATATAAATAAGGTGCTAAAAAACTTGGCTCATCATAAAATGATAAAAATGGGTTGAGAAGGTGGATTAATGAAAAACAGCGGCTGGAAAGCGAAGGTAGCCAGAGCAACCGGTGGAAATCGTAATCTTGACAAAAAAATCTTGAAACTGAAGTCTTCCTGGGATGAAGTTGAGGGTATTCTGAATAAATCAGTTAAAAAGAAACGAAAATAGGGAAAGCACACTTGTATAATCTACCAGGCTGTTGTAATATCAGCTTGTAACACATAATATAGAGACAGATTGAGATACTATTAACAATAGGATAAACGAAGAGAAGAATGAAGAAAACAGGAACATCTTTCTCTGATGAAGAATGGAGGATTATCTATGGCATTTAAATTTACAGATGCGAACTTTCAAAAAGAAGCGTTAGAATCAGACATCCCGGTATTGGTAGATTTTTACGCAGACTGGTGCGGTCCCTGCAAGATGGTTGCTCCAATCGTAGCAGAATTAGCCGATGAATACGAAGGTGTATTTAAAATAGGTAAAATAAATGTGGACGAGGAGCCGGAGACGGCAGGCAAATATCGTGTAATGTCCATCCCGACATTAATTATCTTCAAGGGTGGCAAGGTGGTAGATACTATAGTCGGCGCTGTTCCAAAGAAAGTGTTACGGGAAAAATTGGAAGGAAACAAATAATTAGGGAA
This sequence comes from Mobilitalea sp., assembly GCA_035564175.1. Lineage (GTDB taxonomy): Bacteria > Bacillota > Clostridia > Lachnospirales > Lachnospiraceae > Mobilitalea. The sequence continues at coordinate 300 of DATMUM010000261.1, read as the reverse complement.
ATATGAGAAACTGCGCATGCAGATTTTGGATATCTCTAGTTGATATGTAAGAAAATGTTGGATTTTGACTTCATAAGGTAAGAAAATCGGTGTAATTACAGGGTTTTCCTACCTTATGAATAAATTTTGTTTATTTTTTAATAAAAATAAAAAAAATGCTTGCAATTTGCTTTTGAACCATATATAATAACTTTTGCGTTCGGAAATAATAAATAAGAAATAAGCGCTTCTAGCTCAGTTGGTAGAGCACCTGACTCTTAATCAGGGTGTCCAGGGTTCGAGCCCCTGGAGGCGCACTTA
>DATMUM010000260.1:0-15407 GCA_035564175.1 Mobilitalea sp. | reverse complement strand
TGAATTATTTCGTAATTATCATTGAAAATTTTCTGAAGAATGTTCATGAGATGATTATGAAGCAATTTGGGACAAAAAACAACCCCACCCCTCAAGATTGAGGGGCAGGGGAGCTGAAGTGTCGCAGACACTTTTTTATTTCATAAGAAATATGAATCCCATGAAATAAAATACTACCCATGGATTCGCACACAAGCGATTGGAATTATTTCAGCTAAGCTGACCATGCTCGGTGCGAGAGTTTGCCAAGGGAAAATCTTTGTTCTTGAGGACAATTGAATTGGTTTACCAATTCATCATGTTTGCAATCTAGAAGGTAATTATAACAATATCTTACGAAGGCGAAGGTGTCTGCGGTGTATATTTACATTGCCAGACACCTTTTCTTTATACATTGATATCACAGGCCTGGGTATCAAAAAGCTATATGATTTAAATCTTAAGGAGGATTTTTTATGAACGGTGGAGATATTGCTTTTGTGCTGGTTTCATCAGCATTGGTTTTTTTCATGACACCTGGCTTGGCTTTCTTTTACGGAGGACTGGAGAGAAGAAAAAATGTATTAAACACAATGATGTCGTCAATTTTTATTATGGGTCTTGCTTCAGTTATGTGGGTAGTAATCGGTTATACACTCAGCTTTGGCAGTGACATCGGTGGAGTAATCGGTTCCCTGCAATGGCTTGGTTTAAATGGAGTATCGAATAGTGAAGCTGGTCCCTATTCAGCAACTATTCCGAACCTTGCATTTGCTATCTTCCAAATGATGTTCGCAATTATTACACCTGCTTTGATTACCGGTGCTGTAGCAGGTCGTATGAAATTTAATGCTTTATTCCTTTTCATAGGTTTATGGTCATTAATCGTATATTATCCGTTAGCTCACATGGTATGGGGCGCTGGTGGATTTTTAGGTTCTGTATTAGGATCCATCGACTTTGCTGGTGGTAACGTTGTTCATATCAGCTCCGGTGTCAGTGGTTTAGTATTATGTATCATGTTAGGAAGCAGAAAAGGTTCATCAAAAGTATCTTATCGCATTCACAACATTCCCTTTGCTGTATTAGGTGCTTCCATTCTCTGGTTCGGCTGGTTTGGATTTAATGCCGGTAGTGCACTTGGCGCAAACAACATCGCAGTTCATGCATTCATGACAACCAATACCTCTGCTGCATGCGCATTATTATCCTGGATGGCAATCGATGTGATTAGGCAAGGAAAGCCTACTATCGTAGGTGCAGTGACAGGTGCAGTTCTTGGCCTTGTTGCTATTACACCCGGTGCTGGTTTTGTTCCGATCTGGGCTTCCATTATCATTGGTCTTGTCGTAAGTCCGATTTGCTATTTTGCAATGTCAGTAATCAAGAAGAAATTTGGTTATGATGATGCTTTGGATGCATTTGGATGCCATGGTATCGGCGGTATATGGGGCGGTATTGCAACTGGTATCTTCGCTCAGAAATCTATCAATCCTTATCCGAAGTGGGATGGTTTAATCTCCGGCGATTATCACTTATTCTTAGCTCAGCTTGCAAGTGTCGGTATTACTATTGTTATAGCAGTTGTCGGAACATTTATTTGTGCTTCTATCATAAAACTGTTTATACCTCTCAGAGTATCCGAAGCAGATGAAAAAACAGGTCTGGATATTACTCAACATGGAGAGAATGCATACCCGTCATTCAATGGTTTGGACTAATATTACTATTTTGAAAGGAGTAACAGAATATGATTAAAATAGAGGCAATCGTAAGAGAAGAAAAATATGAAGATGTCAAGACTGCATTAAATGATATCGATGTACATGGTATTACAGTATCCCAGGTTATGGGCTGCGGTGTACAGAAAGGTTATACTGAGATTGTAAGAGGTTCTAAGGTTGATGTTAATATGCTTCCTAAGATTAAGTTTGAAATTGTCGTACCTAATCAGGAATGGGTTGATAAGACAGTGAAAGCAGTCAGTAAGGCTGCTTTAACCGGCAAACACGGTGATGGTAAAATCTTTGTTTATGATCTGAAAGATATTATTCGTATCCGTACAGGACAGCACGGAGAGGAAGCACTCTACCACGAGGATTAATCGACTAACTTCATTAATAATAAAAAGCATTAAAATAAGCAGTGATACAGAACTATGAAATAGCGGGAAAAAATATCACGCAGGCAATTACATGAAAGGCAATATTAAAGCCAGATATGTCTTAATAAAATAAGAAATACCTGGCTTTCTTATTCATGATATAAATTGACTTGCTAATTCATCTTGCTAGTATTTAGCCAAATCCCCACTGTCCGGTACAATCAGAATTCTAGTGGAACTATCTGTTTCTTTCGTTAAGGTTTTCATATATTTCTCAGCAATCGCTATACAACCGGTTGTTTTACCAAGACTATTATAACAATGCAGGAAGATGGCGCTTCCTAATCCAGGAGTATTATCCGGGTTGAAATTAATATTCATTACATAGTTGTACTGCGGAGCATGATCAATTAAATGTTCTGACTGATAAACTCCCGGAGTTTCCTTGGAGTTAACCCAGGTATTATAAAAGGGGCTGGCTGTATCGTCAATCCAGTAATCATATTCTGTGATTTGCCGATAGATAAGCTGCGCTCCCGGATCTGGTTGCAGACCAAATGCCATGGTAAAGGAGAATAAACCTGCTGGAGTTTTATGATCCCCTTCCTTCTTATTATATGTAATCCCTTTTGACCCGCAATCTCCGTCAGTAGAGAACTGCTGAAGCCATTTGCCGCTTTCGTCTTTCTTATGAAAGGATACAGTACAGTCAGTACCTCCGTTACCAATTACACAGATTAACTGATCAATCTTAGAATTAAGATGAAGCTTGGCAACAAAGCTTTCCTTTGTGGAGGCGGTGTCCGTATTGCCGCTATTCGTTCCCCCTGAGTTACCGGAGGATGGTGTGGTTGTGACAGCAGGTATCTTTGTAACCTCCGGTGTTGGAGTTACAGATGGTTTCTTTAAGCTAAGATATGCGGATTTTATGTAGCATATTTTATTATGATATAATACCTTGCTCCATTCTTTATTAAATCCTATTCTTTTAATCGACTCACCTCTTTTTAAAACTGTTATAATATTAGCTTTTTTGGTTGAACAGGAGGAACGGATATTGACGTTTGCGGTAGCATACACCTTTTCAGAGGTAGTTTTAAATACCACGGAAAGGCTGATTATCTTACCTTCATCCTTTGATACATCAGCGGGTTCTATCGTAGATACCGCAGTTGAAGAAGTCTGGCTTACACTTGGGTCTGATTGCACTACATTGGGAGCGGGTAGCACTGAACTTGGGTCGGGTAGAACGGCATTTGGAGCAGTTGAAACTGAACTTGTTGCAGGTGTCGTTGTTATATCTGGCATCCGCTGGTTAACAGGTTCAGAAACCGGATTACCTCTGCAGCCTGCCAGGATTAAGCTTAAGCTGATTAATAAAAGGGATATGGCAAAGAGCTTATTTTTTCTATTCATTGTTTTTCCTCATTCTGGTGAAAGTCAACGTATCTGACATTTAAATTATACTTGAAATAGGCGGAGTATACTATTGGTATTTTTTATTTCTGCTTTCTGATATTAAATGTTGAATTCTGGGATTGTTAGGAATATAATATTTCATATATGTTTCTACATGATATGGGGCAAATTTATGGGGCAGATTTTTAGCGCAAATTCATGGAGCAGATTTTTAGTGCAAATTCATGGAGCAGATTTTTAGTGCAAATTCATGGGCAAATTCATAGGGCAAAGGGGATTAACGAAAGATGAAGAAGAATATTTATAACTTCAAGAAGGCAGATTTGGTCTGCACGTGTATCATACTGGCAGTATGTTTATTTACTTCAGTTTATAATTTTACCGGAAGGAGTATTTCCGAAGGACTTGATCTCTCCCTGCCGGTATTTATTGCAGCGACAGTGGTTATTGCAATCTATTTTATACCAATTCCCAGCAGGGTTAAAGGGTTTATTTACAGCTTGATTATATTTGCAGCTGCTATTATGGCTTTAATTCAGGATTCCACGGATCAGGGAACCAATTTTACAATATCAGCTTCTATTGTAGTTTTATGTCTTTATTATTCCTCTGCACTTCTGATTACTTACGCGGTTATCGTTAACGGTACCTATTTTTCGATCTTTTTTATCAACAGCACTATACTGTTTGGCAGAGAACGTCCAATCAGTTTCTTACTATCCTCCTTATTACTGATTAATAGTATGTTCCTTATTATTTTCTTTGCAAATAAATGGGGCAATGAGATCATTAACAGAGCTGCGAAGAAAGAAGAGGAAGTTAATAACCTTCTGACGCAGTTAAAATCCACCTTTGAGAAAGTGGATGAATCCTCCAACGGTCTGATTAAAAATGTTTCAGCTCTTGATACTAATATGAATTCGATTGTGGATTCCAGCAAAGAAACGGCCAATACCATGATTGAGATAGCCAGAGGAACAGAGCACCAGGCGGAAAGCATTTTTGATATCAATTCCAATATGACGGAAGCATTGATGGAAGTTAACAGCACTAAGGAGATTTCAGAGAAGATTACAATGAATTCGAATATCATTTCAAAAAAGGTTTCTAAGGGTTCTCAGAAGATAGGCCTGATGGAGTCGCAGATGCAGACGATTAATCAAGCAGTTAGTGCAGCACTGTCCACGGTAAATGAACTTCAGGTTAATATAGAAGATATTAATATTTCCCTGGAGGGAATTACTGAAATATCCGAACAGACGAACTTACTTTCTCTGAATGCTTCCATTGAAGCTGCAAGAGCAGGAGAGCAAGGAAAAGGCTTTGCTGTAGTGGCAGGTGAGGTAAGAAAGCTAGCCGTGAATAGTGCAAATACGGCGAAAAACATTCAGGATATCACGGAGGTAATTGCTGTTAATTCAGCAGCAGCTGTTGAAAAAGTAAGTCAGGGTGAAAAAGCGGTTCAGGAAGGAAATAAAGTACTGGGCAGGGTCGGTGAATATTTTATAGATGTAGAGAATGCTATTAATGAGACTTTTGCATTGCTTGAGACGGAAAACCAGATGATTGTCACCATCCTTGATAAATTTCTTCAGGTGCAGGAGCGAATTGAAAGCATCGCCAGTATCTCTGAACAGCACTCCGCATCCAATGAAGAAATCCTTGCAACAATTGAAAGTGAAAATAATGATATCATGAAAATTAAAGCGTCCATCCAGGAAATTAAACAGATGTCCTCCATGCTGTATGAAATGCTGCATAGTTAATTCAATAACATAAGGGAAAGAACAATAAGGCCTGACGGTAGTGTAAGAGTAGTTACCGTCAGGCCTTTTAGCTATTGCAGTTATGCTGAGTTTATATGTTGTTTACATGTCTTTTATCTGTCTTTATTTCAGACATTCTCAAAAGTGTAACTAATTATTTTCTTTATGCTTCTTCTTCGACTTTTTCCTTTGGTTTAATCAGGATATGAACCTTATCAACACGGTTCTTATCAACGGAAGCAACAGTAAATATAATATTATGGTCTGTAATGGATTCGCCTTCTTCAGGAAGATGATCAAGTAGATATATGATATGACCTGCGATGGAATCATAGTCATCCGATTCCAGCTCTAAGCCTAAAACATCATTAATTTCATCAAGCTTCGTATATCCATCGACAATATATTCATTCTCGGATACTGCTTTGATGCTGTCTTCCTCGTCATCATCATATTCATCGCGGATTTCACCGACAATTTCCTCAAGCAAATCTTCAATGGTAATCAGACCAACCGTTGCACCGTACTCATCGAGTACAATGGCAAGAGAGATGGATTGGCGGCGCATCTCAATCAGCAGCTCCGAGGTCTTCTTATATTCGTAAGTAAAATATGGCTCACGAATGATATCAATGATATTAAAATTCTCCGTATCACCGTTATAGAAGAAGACATCCTTAAGATTAACAATGCCGATTACGTTATCACGGGTTTCGGAATACACCGGCATTCTTGTGTATTTTTCTTTGGCGAAAGCCTGAATCAGTTCTTCATAGGTAAAGTCAACGTTGGCAAAAGCCATATCGATACGGGGTACCATAACATCTTTTGCTAAGGAATCACCGAAATCAACAACATTCGTAATCATTCTGCGTTCCTCGCTCTCTATGACACCCTCTTCATGACTGTAATCCAGAATGGTCCGAAATTCATTTTCAGTAATAATAGTAGTCTTTGCTTTCGGATCCATATGGAAAATAAGCAATATTCCAGTACAGATTTTATTCAGAACGTATATCACGGGGGTTAGTATCTTTGTTACCAGGTAAATTGGTCCGGCTACCTTTAAAGCAATCTTTTCGGCGTATATGGTAGACATGGACTTGGGTGTTATCTCACCAAAGATAAGAATTAATAAGGTCAGAACTCCTGTGACAAGGCCGATCCATTCACTGCCGAAATGATTGCTGGCTAAAGTGGTAGCAAGGGCAGAAGAGGATATGTTCACGACATTGTTGCCGATTAACACGGCACTTAACATCTTACCCGGGTCCTCAATTAATTTACCTACGGTCTTCGCACCTCTTACATCATCATCCGCAAGGGTACGGATTCGGAGCTTATTTACTGTGGTAAGAGCTGTTTCCGAACTCGAGAAAAATGCGGACAATATTAAAAACAAGACTAATATAAGAAGTTGCATGGCATCACTGGGATCCAAAAAATCATCTCCTAAATCATTCAATCAAATTATTATGAGCTTTGTACAATTCTCAATCTTACAGTAAGATACTGCCAATGTCAAGTTTTCAGGGTATAATTCATATTTTATTTATAAATGATGCGTTCTTGCGCAAAGGTAGTCGAAAATATGCTATGAAGTATTATTTGTTTCCTATTGAGAAAATAAGCGAAAAGGTGTATCATTTTAGATAGTGTTTTTACTCATGCTTTTGACAATTACATAGCTGCTAGTTACTGCTTCAGTTATCAATAGGAGGAAATGAATTGCGAAAAAAATCTCATATTTCGCTTGCGAAATATTTAATCAATAACATGCAGGTTCAGGACTTGCACGATCATAAAAAAGCCTTTTACTTAGGAAGTATTTTACCGGATTTAAAACCATCATTTCTTACAAAACGACATAACATTGATGAAACCTTTGAAGACTTGATTACCGAAATCAAGATGATTACAGTAGATTATGACATAAATAGAGGAATTGATTCTTATTATGCAAGACATCTGGGAGTCATTACCCACTATCTTTCGGATTATTGCACTTTCCCGCATAATTCCATATTTACAGGCAATATTAAGGAACATGTGCATTATGAAAAGGATTTGAAATTATCATTAAAGGAATATGTAAATCGTGAGGATGTTCAAAGAGAGCGTGAGATCATCACGGAGTTTTTCACTTTCGATGAAATCATCCATTTTATCAGGAAGACACATAGAGAATATCTGAAAGCAATTAAGGCGGTTCATGAAGATATTCAATACATCATAGACATGTGTTATAGAGTTGTCGATGCTATCCTGATGTTTTTTGAGATAGCCATCGAGAAGCTGGAGAATGATTTAGTTCAGAAACATAACGTGCAGGTGGAATATTCCCGAGCATAACATATCAGTAAGTATAATCTGCAGCTGCTTTTAAAGCAGCCTGCAGATTTTTTATTTCATAGATATTGCGTCCTATGAAATAAAAAATGCTCCGTAAGGATGCGTAATCAGCATAAAACGTAAATTAATATTTACGTTGGAATTATGTCAGCTAAGCTGACCGCGCTCGGCACGAGAGTTTGTCAAGGCAAACTCTTTATCATATCATCAGGATTTCTTGAAATTCTTCGTCTTTGAGATTTGTAAATTTGGCTGTATATTTCCTAATGGAATTCATTGTTAAATGCATACAATCGTATTATAATATAAAAATATAACCGATTAAGATATCCGTTTCAACGATAGGAGGCACCATGATACGAGTCAGATTCTATTTATTGGACATTAATTATCATTCTCTCGTTGATAGTGTTATGCCTTATCTTACCAAATGGCTGTCAGAAAAGGATAACCTGTTTTTTGATGCATTTTCTAAAATCATCAGTAAGGATGGAAAATCTTCCGCATTCTCAAGATTTGTTGTATCTTTGATACCTAATAAGGAACATTTGATTTCATCCATCCTGACTCACTATGATGAATTATTGACGGAATATGTGAAGGACCTGTTAAAGAATAATCATATAATAGCAAAGCTCAAAGGAATTCATTTTGAAGCAGTGGAAGGGAGCAGAAAAGATATGTTGAAAGTTGAATTTGCGATAGAGGATATTGATTATGAGCAGACCATCTTGCAACTTATACCCCAGTTAATGCAGAAAATGGCTGAGCAGGACGGTAAGTCAGGTAAGCTTGTCAGACTTTTGCAACGTTATAATGAACTCCCCCAAAATGTATTAATGGCTGCAATCGGAGCAATTCCTAAGGAGCAGCGGGATAAGCTTCTCGCTGAAATTCTGATGGAATATAGTGAAGAGCTTACCGGCGCATTGAATATGATGATTGCTAAGAATAATATTAAGGCAGAAATCAGCAATATGAATATGAAAGGTATGGAGTAATAGGATACTTAAAAGCCTGAGATATTCATTCTATGGTAGATAAAGTCAGGATTCTTACTCATTCATTCGATAGGGGAGGCGTGAGCTATGGAGAATTGCATATATCAGGGGAAAATCATTTGTACCTTTGATTTAAAGGATAGTAACGGCTATTATTATGAAGATCAGGTCCTAGCCTGGAAACAGGCAGCAGCCGACCGGCAGCTTACCTGTACGGAATGCAATGCTCCTGTATATCTGGCAGCAGGACCGATCAAAGAACCTTATTTTGCTCATTATGATCTTAAAGACTGTGATTATGGTAATGGACATGAATCAGAAGAGCTTAAGAAGGGAAAACGTCTGTTATACCAGCTCCTTAAGCGAAGCTTTCCCAAAGCAGATATTCAAGCCAGGTTTCGTATGGAGAATGGCTTATACAGTACTCTTTATTGCATCCTGGAGGATGGGAGATCCTTTGCAGTCGATTATCGATTGCAAAATAACAGTCTGGAAAAATTCCGAGAAAGGGACACCTTTTACCAGGCGAACAGAATTAAACCGATTTATGTCATGGGAAAGAGGCAGGAGAAGGATACCAAGCAGATTGACTGGTATCAGAGTCTGCTGCAGAATTCCATGGGTTTTCTGATTTTCCTGGATACGGAGCGAGAGCAGGTTACTTTGAAGAGGAGCTTTGGCTACCGCCTTGGTAATACAAGGAAGTTCGCATATTATATCCGAACTTATCCTGTCAAAGAGCTGAACCTTGATCAGGAGGGGCAGGCGCTTTGTGATTTTTCGGTTGAATGCAGCAGGATTGATGAACAGATAAAAGCAGAAAAGCTGCAATTCCAAAAAAGACAGGAGCAGTTAAAGGTGTTAAGAGAGGAACAGCTTAGGCAGGAAGAAAAATATCTACAGCAGCAGGAAGTTTACAAAAGAGCGAAGGAACAGGAAGAAAGGGAGCGGCAGGAGGCTTATCGAAGAGCAAAGGAACAGGAAAAATGGGAGCAGCAGGAGGATTATCGAAGAACAAAGGAACTAGAAGAAAGGGAGCGGCAGGAGGTTTGCCAAAGAACAAAGGAACTAGAAGAAAGGGAGCGGCAGAAGTCTTATCGAAGAACAAAGGAACAAGTAGAAAGTGAACAGCAGGCTTCTTCAAGGATTCCTGAGTTAAAGAAGGAAACTACCGTGAAGCCCGAAACCAGTGATCTATCTGGTTTAAATCCAGCAATTCTTGAGAAATGCCGACAGATGGTAGCAGAGGGGAACGCTCATCTAGTTTCAAAGAAATATTATGATGCAATCATGAATGGTCTATGATTCCATAAATGAATGAATAGAATCTTTATGTTTTAAAAAATATTTATACATGAGAGGATTAGTATAATGGCAATTGATAAAGTAAGAAAATATCTGAAAAGATGGGGAAGAGACATTAATATTCTGGAGTTTGATACCTCCAGTGCCACAGTAGAAATGGCCTCTAATGCATTAGGAGTAGAGCCCTGTCGGATTGCGAAAACACTGTCCTTTAAGACAGAAGATGGAGCAATGTTAATCGTAGCAGCTGGAGATGCAAAGGTTGACAATAGTAAATTTAAAGGGGAGTTTGGCATGAAGGCAAAAATGCTGACCCCAGAGGAGGTTCTGGAATATACCGGACATGCAGTCGGAGGTGTATGTCCTTTTGGACTAATACAGGAGCTGCCGGTGTACTGCGATTTTTCCATGAAGCGGTTCGATACAGTTTTTCCGGCCTGCGGCAGCAGTAATTCTGCCATTGAACTGACCTGTGACGAGTTGGAGGAATACTCCAACAATACGAAATGGGTGGATGTATGCAAGGGATGGCAGGAAATTGAGATAGAAATGTAAGAAAAAATATATTTTAATATGAGGTGTAGATATGATAAATGAGAAGATAGAAATCCATGACGGACAAAATATTGCAACACTGACAACCTATATATTAGATAATACCAGGGAAATAGATATCGAAAGAACTCGGCCTCTGGTGTTAATCTGTCCGGGCGGCGGCTACCGATTTGTCTCAGACAGGGAGGCTGAGCCTATCGCAATTCAGTTAAATGCAATGGGAATTCATACCTGTGTTCTAAGATACTCCATATTTCCTGCCATGTTTCCGACGGCAGTCACTCAGCTGGCTAAGGCTGTTGCCTATGTAAGAGAGCATGCGAAGGAATGGCATGTGAAAAGTGATAAGATTGTAGTAGCTGGCTTCTCAGCCGGAGGACATCTGGCAGCAAGTCTTGGTACCCTATGGCATGAGAAATTCTTAGAGGATATTATGCAGATACCGAAGGAAAATTATCAACCAAACGGTCTTCTGCTTTCCTATCCGGTAATCACCTCCGGGGAATATGCCCATCGTGATTCCTTCCAGGCATTATTACAGGATCGGTATGAGGAACTGGTGGATAAGATGTCACTGGAAAAGCAGGTTACAGAATTTACTCCTAGGACCTTTGTATGGCATACCTTTGAGGATGGGCTGGTACCGGTTGAAAATGCACTATTATTTACCCAGGCATTGAATGAGAAGAAAGTCCCCTTTGAGCTTCATATCTATCCAAAGGGTGGTCATGGCCTTTCTCTTGCCTCCGAGGAAACGAAAAACATATATGATCAATCACAGCTGGTTGCAGAGTGCCAGAACTGGATTACGATGGCAGGAGCCTGGGTTAAGAACTTGTAATATTTATCATGTATAAAATTCAAAATATGCTCATCAGTGAAGCTGAAGTGAAACCCTTTGGTTGGACGCAAAATTCAATTAAGATTCACATCAACTTCACCGATAAGCATGTTTTTTTGTATTAAGCATAATTTTATATATTTTTAATGCCATTTTAATACAGATATGTTAAAATAAGTATCGTTTACATTAATAGGGCAATAATTACAGAAACAGGAGGAATTGAAAATGGAATATGTACTGCAAACCAATGGCTTAACAAAGGTATTTGGGAAAAAAGCCGCTGTAAATGGTTTGAATCTTAACATTAGGCAGGGTGATATTTACGGCTTTATCGGCAGAAATGGAGCAGGTAAAACAACGTTTATCCGAATGGTCTCCGGACTCGCCCATCCGAATGAGGGAAGTATCCGACTTTTTGAGAGTGAGGAATTGGATAAGCAGAGAAGAAAAACTGGAACCATGATTGAAAATCCGGCAGTTTTCCCCAACATGACAGCAAAAGAAAATCTTTTGTTCTATTGCAAGCTGCTGGGTCTTGATCCAAAAAAGAATATTGAAGAGATGCTGACACTGGTAGGTCTCCAGGACACAGGAAAGAAAAAAGCCAAGAATTTTTCACTGGGTATGAAGCAGCGTCTTGCAATCGGTATTGCTTTACTGGATAACCCGGAATTTATGATGCTGGATGAACCGACAAATGGATTGGATCCCACCGGTATTAAAGAAATCAGGGATTTAATTTTAAAATTGAATAAAGAAAGGAAAATTACCATATTGATTTCCAGCCATATTCTTGGTGAGCTTTCCAAGCTTGCCACGCGATACGGCGTAATTAATAACGGTGTCATGGTAGATGAGTTTACCAACGAGGAACTTGATACCCGCTGCAAGGGAGAGCTGGAAATCAAGGTAGATAATACGGAGCTTGCAGTCAGTGTGTTAGATAAAATAGTGAATCCAGCTGACATCAAAGTCCTTGATGAGAAGACAATCCGGATCGGAAAGGATCTTGATAAAGCAGGCCTGATCAATATGGAGCTTGCTAAAAATGGCGTTATCGTAACCTCCAGTACCATCGTTGGACAGGATTTGGAGGCATACTTTATGCAGCTGATGGATATTGCTGATAAGAAAATGAAATAGGGAGGTTATTATGAATAATATATTAAAATCGGATTTTTACCGTTTATTTAAAAGTAAATCATATTATATTTGTGCAGGGGTAGCTGTATTTCTGCTTGTTTTAAATATATGTCTTGCAAAATGGTTAATAGTTTCTACAAACCAAGGTGATGTAGCGAATACCATTCTTCCCTATAAAGATGGTATTTCCTATGGCTTGACTGTTTTTGCAAACAGTAACATTCTTATGATCATTGCCATATTTACTGCAATTTATATTACCGCTGAATTTGCTCATGGAACCATGAAAAATGCTGTCTCAAAGGGCTTTTCCAAATTACAGATTTATTTATCCAAGCTGACGGTAATGACAGTAGCTGCCTTCCTTATACTTTTCGTAACTTTTCTTGCAGGTGTCATTTCAGCTTCTATTATAACCGGAACAGTTGGTGATTTTACAAGTAAATATATCGAATATATTCTGAAGATTATTGGAATAGAATTGCTTCTGAATCTTGCGCTGACTTCCGTATTAGTAATGGTAGCCATGGTATTCAGGAATTTAGGCGGAGTAATCGCAATTGACATACTGGGTGTTCTGTCATTAGGAACTCTGATATTCAATATTTTGGAATTGATCTTTGATGGTAAGATCAAATTTACCGAGTACAGTCTTTTAAATAACATATCATTTTACTTCCAGAACCAGACAGCAACGGGATCGGATTATTTAAGATCAACCATCGTTGGAATTGCATTTTTGGTGGTTTTTGCAGCTCTGGGTACTCTGATATTTAAGAAAGCAGATGTAAAGTAAGGTGGCTGGATAGATTTCAGGATCTGTTCATGAAAAGAGTAAAGATAGATAGTAAAAAGGAATAAAAATAACCCCGATGTATCATTCAAACAATCGGTTAATCCGGATTCTGAATGTAAATCGGGGGCATTTTTTATATAGCTCTGGTTGCCTGTAATGCTTTCGTTATCTCGGCAATATATAACACGTGATAATCTTTTGTTGGATAAAAGGTTTTATCCAGTTTTTCCAATAATAAGGAATCAGCTTCAAGAGCCTGCTTCACCAGCTTCTTGCACACGAATACCAGATTGGCGTCTGCAAAATAAGGAGTTTCTTCATAATACTCTAAGGTTAAGCCGGATTTTTGAATTTTATCCTCGTTTCGTCCGGATACGGTTCCGAGATAGTTTAATACATCTTTATAATTCTTATCTAAAAAGCTTAAGGAAAAGGTCTCTTCCTGGTCGATAAATTCTTTGGTATAACGCTGCGGACGAATGACGACAAAAGCAACGGCCTTGCCATACATTACCCCAAGGCCACCCCAGGATGCAGTCATGGTATTCACTTTATCCTGGTTACCGGCAGTTACTAACATCCATTCCTTACCGATGGCCTGGAATGGATTCTTTTTTATTAATTCGGGTGAAACTTCTTTAAAATTATTATTCATCCTAACCTCCATAATACCGTCTGTGGTATCTAGTTAATCAATGTTTTTTGTTTATAGTATTTCCCTATTTTCTATGATTTTCATCGACTGGAATTCCTTCGACTTCCATAATTTCTTAATCCAGAGTATAACTATTTGCATTATATTATAAGACTTGGTAGTATGCAACTCATACCTGGAATTTCACCAACTATTTTTCTGAGCATATACTGATTATAGAGTTTATTGGCCGGAGGCTGGTGAATACATGATAATTCATGTCGTAAAAGAAGGAGATACAATTAGTTCAATAGCATCTCAGTATGGTGTGACTCCTGAGCGAATTATTATAGAAAATGAACTTCCTAATCCAGGGAACCTGGTAATTGGACAAAGCATCGGAATTAGAATTCCCGATGTCACACATACCGTAGCAGAAGGTGATACCTTATACAAGATTGCAGAGCAGTATAAAGTTGATCCGAATCAAATTCTCCAGAATAACCCGCAAGTTGCAGCAGATGAAAACCTTAGACCCGGGGATGTACTGGTTATCACTTATGCCCAGGAGAAAAAAATAGCTACAGTTGTGTTCAATGGTTACGCTTATCCATATATTGATCATACCGTCTTAAGAAAAACATTGCCCTTTTTAACATATATATCTTTATTTACTTATGGCTTTACACCAAGCGGTGAATTAATAACCATTGATGATTCTGAATTAATTGCGATAGCCAAGGATTTCGGTGTCGGGCCTCTTATGGTGCTCGCTCCGATGAATGAGAATAATGGTTTTGACAGTCAGATTGCTCATCAGATTTTTCATAATCCGGAGGCACAGACCGCGCTGATTAATAATCTGGTTTCGACTTTAACATCCAAGGGTTACCGGGGTATTGACATCGATTTTGAATTCATTCTGCCGGAGGATAAGCAGGTCTTCATAGATTTTATTAAAGCGGTTAATTCCAGATTGAATGAGGAGGGGCTGCTTACCATGGTAGCACTTGCTCCAAAGACCTCCGGTGAAATGAAGGGGTTATTGTATGAAGCACATGACTATCCGGCGATCGGTGCGGTAGCGGATATGGTTCTGCTTATGACTTATGAGTGGGGTTATACCTTCGGACCCCCTCAGGCAACTTCTCCGATCAATAATATGAGAAGAGTATTACAGTATGGCGTATCAGTGATAGACCCGAAGAAGATACTGATGGGTGTTCCGAATTATGCCTATGACTGGCCGTTACCCTTTGAGCAGGGGAAAACTGCCGCTGAATCCATCAGTAACCAGGAGGCAATTAGGCGTGCTGTCAAACACAATGTCAATATTCAATTTGATGAAGAAGCACAATCTCCCTTCTATAACTACAGCGATGCTGATGGAGTAGACCATGTTGTGTGGTTTGATGATGTTCGAAGCATAAATGCAAAGCTCAGACTAATTCCGGAGTTCAGTATTCATGGTGGCGGAGTATGGCAGATCATGAACTTCTTCCCTGGATT
>DATMUM010000259.1:0-14376 GCA_035564175.1 Mobilitalea sp. | reverse complement strand
AAAACCAAGAAAAGTAAAGCTGACAGCACTGGTGCAACACCTTGTGCTGCTCCAACTAATACTAAGTCAACCAACAGCGTAGACAGTAAAACAAGTACTCAGACAAGTACTGAGACAAATTCAAAAGAAGATGCAAATCCGGCACCGGGAAATCCTCCACAACAAGGAACAAGTACTGCAGGAGCTGCATCACCTAATGGAGACAATAATAAAAAAGATGATAAAAATAATAAAGGTGATTTTGATAAATTATCTGCAAAAGAAATGGAAAAAAAGTATGGTTTGAAGGAAAGTGAATATCATAAAGAGGTTAAACCAGAAATATTAAAAGAAATAGCTAAAGATCCAGAGTATAAGAATTTATTGAAGCAAGCAGGCAAAAATCCTGATATTTGGTTATCATCTGATGGTCAAATTGAAATTGTATCTACAGTAAATAAAGCTTTTAAATTCATTACCGATTTAAATATTGTAGACTTTTTGCCCTAATTAGAGGAGAGAATTATGTCATTTGAAATTAATGTTATTTCATTGAATCAAGAAAAACCGATTAGTTTACCATTTCAATCCGATATTCTTCTAAAAAATGAATTAGAAGATGAAGGATTTGGTAGGTATCATACCATATGGCCATTTATGTGTGGCAGTAAGGGAGTTTTATACTCATTAGTTGTAGAGATGGAAGAAGATTATTTTAGTTCATTCCCAATTTGTGATTCTGATTTTGAGGCGAAGTCCAATCATATTCCTTATTGGATAGAAAAAGATGATATAAAAGATGTTTTAAATCCTTTAATAATTTTTGAAAGATATCGTAATGATTTTGAACAAATAATTAAGTTTCTAATAAATAATTCTCCGATAAAGACTATTATGTTTCAAACAAGATATCAAGGCGGAGATCATGAAATTATTTGTGGTGTATTGAACTATAAGGAGTTTTCGGATTTATTAGATGATAAAAAAATATTATTCAATGTGTGTTATTTAATAAGGGATGAATTTTAATAGAATACTTGTGAAGATAAGCACAGATTAAAAGAGAAGTTCAATAATGAACTAGAATCTAATGAGAATGCTTTAACATGTGATAATTGTAATATACTCTTTTTCAATAGATAGGGCGGGATTATGAGAATCCCGTCCTATCTCCTTCGGAAGCAGCATGACTGCCGTTCTGTATGTTCTGTACGGTCACGCTTCCACCGCAGATTGCATTCCAAATATGCTCTTGAATGTGAATTATTAAGAACTAAGCATCACTTCCTTGTTCCGAAGATTCAGTATACAAAGGAGGGTTCTCTTAATATTGATTAAAAATGGATATATTTAAAGGACATGGATAAATAAATGGGGAAGAAGTCTTAAATAAAATATTTTTGAAATTGATAAATCTTAAAGAACACTAAAAGAAATGTAATAAGGATGAACACCTCCTTATGATTGTTGTCCGGGCAGGGCATACTCCCGGATGGCATCCAGAAACCTTTGTCCATACTTTGAGAGCTTCGTCTCTCCGACACTCTGCACCGCTTTCATTTCCTGCATGTCCTTAGGCATTACCCGGTACATCTCAGACTGCGTACTGTCATGGAAGATGATGTATGGGAAAGTCCGGCTTCCGAGGCTATCTGCCTCCTGAGAAAGACCAGTCTTTCAATAAGCTTCGACTCCTCTTTACTTTCGGGGGTATTTTTCATTTCACTAACCGTAACAGCCTCTGCCTCAGTTCTAGGGATGAGCGTCTGTCCACCCATTTGCGGGATAATCTTTACTGTGATATCCCAGGAAGAGACTCTCAGGGAAGGTGTATCATATAAATCCTGAACTGCATATCCATAAGCATTTTTCCTTTCCAGTATAAGTATCCATTGGGAGAATGCAGTGTGATTTGCAATATCCTGGTAAAGAATGTTTGTGATGTTTTAGATCTGAATTATTACATAGTTAAAACAAGAAAAATCAATAAGTTTGAATATACACAAAAATCAATAGTGATAGGTAAAATCGAGTAGGAACTGGGATAGCTAATTACTGGCTAAATACCAAAAATTAGGTGGTCGCCTAGTTAAATAACATTTAGACGGAATTAGACTATCCTTGCAAAAAAATTGCGCCACCATGTTGTCGAACTTTCAATCCGCAGGATTGAATTTTCTGCTTCTTGGGCAGTTTTTCTGCACTAACTATATCCATTTGCCTCACAATAAATCAGTATTTCGAATTTACCTATCTATATTTGTATAAAGATACAGGATTACAGACGTGTAGTCCAATACTGTCTATTTTGTTTTATGCATTAAGAGTTTTTTCTATATTTGGCTGATTTTTCACAGAATAATTATGAATAAAATTTTGAAAATTATCAAAGTATATTTTAGAATAAATTTGAAAAAAATTAATAATTATTAAAAGAATTGATATTTTATTCTCGGGATTCTTACAATTTTAATTAAGTAATCGAAATTATACGAAACAAAATCGTTAAAAACAAACTATTTTTGTTGAAAAAATGTTAATTAATGTTATAATTTAAATAGCGGCGTAAGTCGTAAAAAAAATTTGGGAGGATTCTATATGAAGAAAATTATTGCACTTGTTTTAACGCTTGCACTTGCTTCTGTGATGTTAGTAGGCTGCGGCACCAAGAGTAACAGCACCGGTGATACTGGTAGTAACACAAATAGTAACTTAAAGAGGATCGCTCTTATCACAGATAAGGGAAATATCGATGACAAATCCTTCAACCAGGGTGCTTGGGAAGGTGTTAAAAAATTCTGTGAAGACAATAATATTACAGATTATCAGTACATCAAACCTGAAGAAGCTTCTGATGCAGGTTATCTTGCAGCTATTGATGATGCAGTTACCGCTGGTGCAGAAGTGGTTGTAACACCTGGTTATCTTTTTGAAGTTCCGGTTTATGAAGCTCAGACAAAATATCCTAATGTTAAGTTCATTCTATTGGATGGTAAACCACATTCAGCAGATAAAGATGCAATTTATGAGACAAAGTCAAATGTAGCTAGCATTCTGTATGCTGAAGAGCAACCTGGTTTCCTTGCTGGTTACGCAGCTGTTAAGGAAGGTTATACAAAGCTCGGTTTTATGGGCGGTATGGCAGTTCCTGCTGTAAAAGCTTATGGTTATGGTTTCCTTCAGGGTGCTGAGGCTGCTGCAGCAGAACTTGGTCTTGCTGATGGTGCTATCAGCGTAACCTATCACTATACCGGCGATTTCGCTGAGACAGATACCAACAAGGCTACTGCTAAGACAATGTATCAGGAAGGTACACAGGTTATCTTCGCTTGTGGTGGTTCCGTAGGTAAGAGTGTTATGGCAGCTGCTTCTGAAGCAGGTGCTAAGGTTATCGGTGTTGACGTTGACCAGAGAGATGACAGTGATACAGTTATCACATCAGCTATGAAGGGTCTTGGAGCATCTGTTCAGACAGTTCTTGAATCCATTTACAAGACCAGCAGCTGGGAGACCTATGCGGGAAAAACTACAACCTTCAATGCTGCTAATAATGGTATCGGTCTTCCTACCAGTGTAAATGGTGATGCGACCGCAAATGCTTTTGACAGATTTAAGACCTTTAATAAAGATGCATATGATGCAATTTATGCTAAACTTGCTGATGGTTCTATCGTTCCGATCCGTGACATTACTGTTGCTGATCCGAATGGTAATGCAACTGCTGACGAGCTCAAGGCAGGTCTTAGCCTTGTAAAAGTTACTGTTGCTACAAGATAGTAATAAGTTTTCAACAACTTTGAATATTGGCTTTAGCCTTAATATGTAATAGCTTAAAAGGGGCTGCTGCAAAATCATTAACTGACAATTTCGCGAGAGTATCGACCTATCCTTTCTGTTTTCTTTAGTGAAAACGCATGGACAGATACAAGAGTATCACGGAATAAGTAATATATTTTGCAGCAGCTTCTATTCGTTAAAATGAATATGAAACAGCAGTGAGCAGTTTGAACGAAAATAACTTTCATATATACCGCTGATTGAAAGCGCTATGGAGACTAACATGGAAAATTATATTATTGAAATGCTTCATATAACTAAAGAATTTCCGGGTATCATTGCTAATGATGATATTACCCTTCAGTTAAAGAAGGGTGAAATCCATGCCTTACTTGGAGAAAACGGTGCAGGAAAGTCTACTCTCATGAGCGTGCTTTTTGGTCTGAATCAGGCTGAAAATGGTGAGATTAGAAAGAATGGACAAGTTGTACAAATCAATAATCCCAAGGATGCTAATAATCTAGGCATCGGTATGGTTCATCAGCATTTTAGACTGGTGGAGATATTTACAGTATTAGAGAATATTATTCTGGGTGTTGAGCCGAGTAAAATGGGATTTCTGGAGAAAAAAGAAGCCAGAGATAAGGTAGTGAAACTTAGTAAACAATATGGTCTTCAGATTGATCCTGATGCTGTTGTTGAAAAGATTTCGGTAGGAATGCAGCAGCGTGTTGAGATTTTAAAAATGCTGTATCGTGAAAATGAAATTCTTATTTTTGATGAACCAACAGCAGTCTTAACACCACAGGAAATTGACGAACTGATGGAAATCATGCGTGGTTTCGCTAAGGAAGGAAAGTCGATTTTATTCATTACCCATAAATTGAATGAGATAATGTCGGTTGCCGATCGTTGTACTGTACTTCGAAAAGGCAAGTACATCGGTACTGTTGAAATAAAGAATACCAACAAAGAAGAGCTGTCTCGAATGATGGTTGGCAGGGATGTTAACTTTACTGTTGAAAAGAAGGAACAGCAGTTGGGTGATGTTGTTTTAGAAGTCAGAAATGTTACAGTGCCTTCTAGAATCAGTAAGAAGGACGCGGTTAAGAACATATCCTTTGAAGTTAAAGCCGGTGAGATAGTATGTCTTGCAGGTATTGAAGGCAATGGGCAATCAGAGTTGATTACTGCAATCACAGGCCTTGAAAAGTTAAGCAAAGGAAAGGTTTCCTTATGCGGCAATGATATTACGAAAACTAACATTCGCAATCGTTCCAAGTCAGGTGTGAGCCATATTCCTGAGGATCGGCACAAGCACGGGCTTGTACTTGATTATTCCTTAGAGGAAAACCTTATATTACAACGTTACTGGCAACCGGAATTTCATAGGCAAGGCTTTATTAAAAAGCAGGCTGTGAGATCCTATGCAGAAGGATTAATCAGCAAATTCGATATCCGCAGCGGACAAGGTCCCGTCTCAATTGTAAGAGGAATGTCCGGCGGTAATCAGCAAAAGGCAATCATTGCCCGTGAAATTGATAAAGAACATAAGCTATTGATTGCGGTTCAACCAACCCGCGGTCTGGATGTAGGAGCTATTGAATTCATTCACAGGCAGCTGGTTGCTACCCGTGATGCGGGGAAAGCAGTATTACTTATGTCCCTGGAACTGGATGAAGTAATGGATGTGAGTGACCGCATTCTGGTAATGTATGAAGGTGAAATTGTTGGAGAATTGAATCCAAAGGAAACTACAGCTCAGGAGCTTGGTCTTTATATGTCAGGTGCAAAACGAAATACTGTAAAGGAGAAGGAATATGCAGAATAATCAATTTTCTCCAAAACTAAGCAAGGTGTTAAAAAGCAAAGGTCTGTCCGCTTTTGCTGCAGCCCTTCTCTCAATTGCCTTGGGTCTGATTTTCGGTTTTATTGTTATGATCATTGCTAAACCAGAGAATTCCTGGTATGGCTTTACAAATATGCTATTTGGTGGATTTGGTCGTCTTGGTGATGTATTTTACTTTGCTACTCCAATTCTTATGACCGGCCTTTCCGTTGGTTTTGCCTTTAAGATGGGTCTATTTAACATTGGCGCATCAGGACAGTATACCATGGGTATGTTCTTTGCTTTATATGCAGGCTTCATGTTTGATCTGCCGAGTGGAATCCACTTGATCGTATGTATTCTTGCAGGTATGATTGGAGGTATGCTCTGGGGATTTATTCCTGGTATTTTGAAGGCTTTTGCCAACGTTAACGAGGTTATTACCTCGATCATGTTCAACTATATCGGTATGTATCTTGTTGATATGCTCATTCAGCAAAATGCAACAATGTATGTTTCTTCAAAAACTAGAACAGCATATCTGCCGGCATCAGCGCAGCTGCCATCCCTTGGTGTACCTGACTCAAATGTTAATATATCTATATTTATCGCAATCTTCATTGCCATTGTTTTATTTATTGTTTTAAATAAGACAACCTTTGGTTATGAGCTGAAGGCAACCGGTTTTAATAAGAATGCCAGTAAATATGCCGGAATGAATGATAAACGCAACACCATACTTACGATGCTGATTGCCGGTGCACTTTCCGGTCTTGGCGGTGCATTTGCAATCTTAGCACCTTCCACTATTCCGGGAAGCAGTATGACCTATGAACCGATCAATGTAATTGCGGCTAACGGTTTTAACGGTATTGCAGTAGCATTACTCGGCAGCTCCAATCCGATAGGCATCATTTTCTCAGCTATCTTTATTTCACATATTCAGCGTGGTGGTACCATTGTAAGCAGCTTTTTCGGTTATAAACCGGAAATTATCGACATTGTAGTAGCAGTCATTATTTATTTCTCCGCATTTGCAATGCTTATGAATGCCAATGTAGCTAAGATGATTAAGAAAAGGCGACTGGCAAAAGCGGTACAAAGTATAAACAGCAATCAGGCTGCGGCGGATGAAACCCCGCAGGATAAGAAGGAGGCGTAATCAATGAATACAATATATTATTTGGTTCAAAATATGCTTCCTGTTGCAGTTCCTTTGCTCCTCGTTGCCCTTGGCGGTATGTTCAGTGAACGCAGTGGTGTTATCAATATTGCATTGGAAGGCATTATGTTATTCGGTGCATTTTTCGGATGTCTGACGGTATATTTCACCCAGAACTCCGGAATGAATGCCCAGGTTATCTTATTATTTGGTATGATTGCTGCAGCAGTTGCTGGTATCATATTCTCCTTGCTGTTATCCCTGGCGGCAGTTAACCTGAAGGCAGACCAGACGATTACCGGTACAGCACTGAACATGCTGGTTCCCGCAGTAATCCTGCTGTTTTCCAAGATGAAATACAACAGCGACGGTATCACAACAGATGTAAATTTCTATATCCAGTCAATACCAGGACTTAGTAAAATCCCTGTCTTAGGAGATATGTTTTTCAAAAAGACTTATTTAACTGTTTATATTGGATTTTTATTGCTGATCATTGCTACCATTATTTTTTATAAGACCAAGTTCGGACTAAGACTCCGTGCCTGCGGTGAGCATCCCCAGGCTGCAGATTCTGTTGGTATCAATGTATATGTGATGAGGCATGCGGGAGTTGGGATATCCGGATTCCTCGGCGGCATTGGCGGTTTCTTCTATTCCGTTGGTGTTATGGATGGTAATGTGAACGGGCACACAGGTGTAGCTGGTTTCGGTTTTCTTGCCCTAGCAGTAATGATCTTTGGTCAGTGGAAGCCGATTAAGATCATGTTTGCTGCATTATTCTTTGCATTCCTTCGTGTGTTGGCTTATTCCGTTGCTTTAATACCGATATTGAATCAGATGGATATTAACCAGACTTACTTCAAGATGCTTCCTTACGTTGCTACGATGATTGTTCTTATTTTTACATCAAAGAAATCAAGAGCACCTAAGGCAGAAGGTATCCCTTACGATAAGGGTAGAAGGTAGGAATTGTTAATGCTTGGTATAATCGGCATCGATTTATTCTAATTAATAACATCAATTTATACTAATTTATATCATTAGTCTATGATAAACGAGGCGGACAAATAGAGATTTGTCCGCCTCGAATTTTTTATTAATTTTCCCACCCCAAAAATCAATATAGTATCTTCGAAACAAATAATATAAGCGTAATAAATCGGAGCAATAAGCCAGAAAAGAAGCTTATTCAGCTTACGATTGAGACAGGACGAATTGGAACGCCGGCGTTCCTGAGCTTCGGATGGTCAGTTAACAGGCAGTTCTGATATAAGCAATTTCATCAAGAGCTTAGTAAGAACTGAACGCTTAATTCAAGAGATATTATGTATTTCAAAAGAAAGGAGTTTAGAATATGAAACGTATTTTATGCATTATTCTAACAGCAGTACTTATACTTACTCCAGCATCAATTGCATCTGCAAAACAGACGCATGGGGACAAAGAACATAATCAGAAGACAACACACGAGCAGGAAAAACAAAAAATCAAAGAGAAAAAACAGAGCTTTAAGATTGATGGTTCACCGGTTATCAAATATGAAAGATATAAGCTTCCGATTAACCCTGTTGTAAAGGGAATGGGAGCAAATGTATCTTATGTGAAATCAACCGGAGTTCTGACTGTAACAAAAGATACTACAACTATCGTAATTGATTTCAAGAACAAGACAGTTACTGTGAATGGAGTTGCTGATACCAACTCAAGTATCTTTACATCCAAGAGTAGTAAAAAGACAACCGTCCTGATTCAATATATAGCTAAAATCCTTGGCGTAAAAGTTACCGTTGATGATGATAAAGTAACCGTAACTACTCCGGTTCTGGATTATCCTACGAATGTAACCGTTACTCCGGTTGGTGATAGCGTTGTTGCTAATACTCTGAACACTACGACCCTTTATATGACAGCTACTGCTAATATTATTGCAGGTCAGGCAACTGGAGGTAAAGCAGAGTTATATGTTGGTACGAAGCTGGTAGCTACGGATAATGCAATTGCAGCAACAGATACCACCGTAACCTTTACAACCTCTGACGGAACACCGACCAATGAAGAATTACAGGCAGCAGTTCCTACAAGCGGAATCGTAACAGTGAAGCTTTATAATGCAAGCAGCCAGTGCGTTACCAGCGTTGCAGCTAACCCTACACTGAATGTAGACTATACTGCACCGACAGTCACGGGTGTTAACAGTGCGGTATACAGTGTATCCGGTAGTGCAATTACTATTTCAATTTCCGGAAACAGCACAGTTAGTGATAAGGTAGATGTTACTAAGATCTCTTTATACGATACAACTCTTGATAAGACCTATACACTTACGGATGCAGCAGGTACAGGCTCAACAGGAACTATAAATGCAGATAATAGCCTGTCCATCAAATTAGGTTCAGCTGATCAGATTGGTTTGGCAGGTTTTGGGAGCACTACAGTATTTCTAAACGTAAATGCAGGATCTCTTCTGATTGACTCAGCAGGTAATAAGTCGGCAAGCTTCTCCACAGTAGTTTCAGTACCTGTTACCATAACACAATAAACTTACATATTATATTAAGGACTGTAGCTCAATTTAAAAGCAGGGCCTAAGTAAAGAAAACACCGAAAGTATTGTTATTACGAAGGAGTATCTCTGTACATTCCATCCTAACGGATTACAGGAAGAGTTCCTTTGTAATGGCAGTACTTTATTTTTACATCCACCAGCAGTTCACAGCTATTTTGAATGGTACAACAACCCTTTTGCTAATTCTACATCCAATGTCTGATTTTTGATCATACCATGTCTAATATATTGTCTTTACTTTTCCTTTTATCCTGTGTTTAATAAGAAATGAATAAATTATTAAAAATCTGTGATATTTCTCACAAGTCCTGTAAATCAATCCGGAAATATGCTATACTGAATCAATTCATAGGAATTCTCATAGGAATGGGTAAAATTTTGAGGGAATTCTGAAGATTTTGGAGGCTGCATGTTCGGATATGTTAATATTAATAAACCGGAATTGAAAATGAAGGACTTTTTTAAGTATAAAGCCTATTATTGCGGCTTGTGCAAAACTTTGAAGAATCGTTATGGTCGGTTCGGGCAGATGACGTTATCCTACGATATGACATTTCTAATCATATTATTGACCTCATTATATGAGACCGAGACGGTCAGGGAACAGGACCGCTGCATCACACATCCGGTGAAAAAGCACGATACACTTACGAATGAGATTACCGGATATGTTGCAGATATGAATATTGCCCTGACTTACCACCACCTGATGGATGATTGGCAGGATGAGAAAAGCCTGGCAGGCCTGACAGGCGCCAAAGCATTACAAAGAGCTTATAGACGAATCAGCAGGAAATATCCGAGACAGTGCAGAGAAATCAGTGAAAGTCTGAATCGTCTGGCCGAATGCGAGAGACAACAGGAGAATAACATAGATGTCGTCTCCCGGTGTTTCGGGGAGCTGATGGCCTCCTTATTTACTTATCGGGAAGATGTCTGGGAGAACAGCCTGAGAAAAATCGGATTTTATCTCGGTAAATTCATCTATCTTCTGGATGCATTTGATGATATCGAGAAGGATACCAAGAGTGGAAGCTATAATCCGTTGAAAACAATCTGTAATAATGAAACCTTTGAAACCGACTGCCGTAATATGCTGACCATGATGATGGCAGAGTGTACCAGGGAGTTTGAGAAACTGCCTTGTATTCTGGATATTGATATACTAAGGAATATTCTATATGAGGGAGTCTGGACAAAGTTTGAGTTAATAAATACGAAAAGAAATAGTGAGAAAGGAACATAAGTATGATAAATAATCCATATTCTGTACTGGGTGTATCACCGAGTGCATCCAATGAAGAAATAAAGAAAGCCTACCGTGAGCTAAGTCGTAAATATCACCCGGATTCCTATGTAAATAACCCTTTAGCCAGTCTGGCGGAAGAGAAGTTCAAAGAGGTTCAGGAAGCCTATGACCAGATCATGAAGGAACGGGAAAATGGCTACAGTGGTGTAGGAGGCTCAGCATCCGATGATTCCACTGAAATGAGTGCGGTATATAATTATCTAGATTCGAGGAGATACCGTGAAGCGCTGGATGCTCTTGACCGGGTACCGATCCGCTCGGCAAGATGGTATTACTACAGCGCTGTTGCTAATGCCGGTGTAGGCAACAATATCATGGCTACAGAGCATGCAAGACAGGCAGTTAATATGGATCCCAGCAACAATGAATACCGAAGCTTATTAAATCAGATTGAATGGCAGAGCCAAAGGTATCAGGATACCAGGTATAATAACACCGGTAACGGTGGTTACGGCGGATATGGCAGAAATTACGGAACAGGTAATCTGTGCTGTGATTTATGGTGTGCAGACAGTATTTGTGAATGTATGGGAGGAGATTTAATTCCATGTATCTAAATGCAAAAAAGCTTGCATTTTTAGGTTTATTACTGGCTTTCGATGTGGTGCTGATCATCCTGAGCGGCATCCTGGAGTTTAACACGCTTTTTCTTCTTGCAGCAGCATCCTTCTGCGTAGGGATAGCAATCAGGGAAAGCAGTAAACAATTCGGATTCGGATTTTTCCTTGCCAGCATTCTGCTTGGATTAATTCTTGCCCCGAATAAATTCCATTGCATTACCTATGCAGCCATGGGTTTGTATCTGGTTGTAGTAGAATATGCCTTTGACCAGCTGGCGAAGATAAAGGGGAATAGCAACAGCAGGCGGAAATCACTCTTTTGGCTCATCAAATATCTTACCTTTAACGTAATGTATCTGCCAATTCTATTCTTATTACCCAAGCTGATCTATCAGGGAAATTTGAATATCAAGCTGCTAGCTGTATTTATTCTGGCCGGACAGGTGGCACTGTTTATTTATGATAAGGCTTATGAATATTTCCAGCGAAGTGTCTGGGGTAAAATGAGGGGCTATCTGAAGCTGTAATAATTCTTAGATGAGTATTCATGGAATTTGATCAAATATAATTTTATATAACTGGGAGGCCGTAAGGAAGGCAGAGGGGAGAAAATATGGCAAAATTTAAGGCAGCAGCAGTATTCAGCAGTCAAATGGTTTTACAAAGAGAGAAAAATATAAGGATTTTCGGACAAGGGGAGGATGGTATAGTAGTTACTGTCAGGTTCCTTGATAAATCATATCAAACCACGGTGAAAGAGGAACGATGGACAGTTATTCTTCCTCCGCAGAAGGCAGGAACCGGTTATGAGATGTCGGTATCCTGCAATGGTGAAGTAATAAACTTCTACAATATCGCTATCGGCGAGGTGTGGCTGGCCGGCGGTCAGTCAAATATGGAGTATGAACTCCAAAATTGCACGAACGGTAACGAAATGCTCCATAATGACATAAACCCGAATGTACGCTTTTATTACACACCAAAAAATGCATATATGGATGAGCATTTTTATGAAATGGAGAATAGCTCCGGCTGGAAGGAATTCAACGAAGAGAATGCTAAAACCTGGTCGGCTGTTGGATATATCTTTGGCAAGAATCTGGCGAAGGATCTTGGTGTTACTGTTGGTATCATCGGCTGTAACTGGGGAGGAACCTCAGCCTCCAACTGGATGAGCGAACAGAGCTTAAGCGAGGATAAGGAACTCAATTCTTATCTCGAAGAGTATGCGTGGGTAATAGAAGGTAAATCAGAAGAAGAACAGATCAGGGAATATCGGGATTACGAGACTTATGCCGAAGTATGGGAAGCGAAAAAACAGAAGCTTTATGATGAGAACCCGAGCATTGAATGGAGTGAAGTATTGGAACTCTGTGGTGAATGCAAATGGCCCGGGCCGAAGAACTGTATGAATCCTTTCCGTCCGTCCGGACTGTATCATTGCATGATAGAACGTATTATGCCCTATACCTTACGTGGTTTTCTGTATTATCAGGGGGAAAGTGATGATCATAAGCCGCAGATGTATCAGAAGCTGCTTACAAGACTGATACGCCAGTGGCGTGATGATTGGGAGGATCAGACGCTTCCTTTCCTTCTGGTTCAACTGCCGATGCATCGTTATAAACAGGACCCTGATTATAAAAACTGGTGTCTGATCAGGGAAGCCCAGATGAATACTTATCAAACGGTGAAAAACACCGGTATAGCAGTTGTTCTTGACTGTGGCGAATTCAATGAAATCCATCCGAAGGATAAAACACCGGTAGGTGAAAGACTGGAGCTTCAGGCACTCTACCATGTTTATCATAGAATAAGTGAAAAGGATGCCTTTGGACCGCTATATAAGTCCTTTGTTTATAGGGATGGTGGTATCGAACTAAGCTTTGATTATGCGGAAGACGGCTTTGAAGTCAGAGGAGAAGCCGGTGGTTTTGAGATCGCAGGTGAAGATAAGAAATATGTCAATGCTGCGATTGAATTCAGAGGCTCCAAAATCTTTGTGTCAGCACCGCAAGTAGATAAGCCTGTATTTGTACGTTACTGCTGGACAAATTACTCGGAGGTTACCATATTTGGTAAGAATGGTATACCGATGGCACCGTTCAGAACCAGTAAAGAGGCATATGAAGCTAGTAAGCCCAATGATAATTTTCATTTTTAGATGTAACAGGACTGTCTCATATAATTGATTACCGGATGCGGGTTAATCATCAGAGACAGTCCTGTTTTAATTTCAAGGTGTGACCTCTGAAAGTAGCTAAAATACTGCATATTTGCTATTACTTACAACATTTTAACAAGCGTGTATGTAAGTTATAATATTGTAAATGAATCAAATGATACTCTTATATCATTTTAGATAATTAATTGATGGAGGTATTATGGGGAAGATAAGAATAAATCAGATGGGGTATACATCGGATCGTCGAAAGCAACTGATTTATATAGGAAATGAAATGACCTTTAAGGTTATGGATGCCCTGAATCATCATGTTGTAATGCTGGGAAAGCTTACGGAGCAAAGATTTGACGAGGCTAGTCAGGATTATGTGAAAACCGGAGATTTCAGCGAAGTTATCGACCCTGGCAGCTATTATATACAAATCGGTGAGGAACGCTCCTATACCTTTGATATATCGCCCAGGCAACCAGTTATTTGTACGGATGCACTGCTGAAGGGGATATATTATCAAAGATGCGGTGTGGAATTGAAGAAAGAGCATGCAGATCCCTGGCAGCATGCAAGCTGCCATTTACAGCCGTCCTATGTATTCCGGCAAGATGCAGAGTTACTTCTGAAGCTGAAACCGAAGGAAATAGAACAGATAGACACCTTAGGTGGCTGGCATGATGCCGGTGATTATGGAAGATATACGGTTGGAACCATTAAAACGGTTGCAGACATAATGCTTGCCTATGAACATTATGAAAGTGTATTTGATCATCCAATCGATATCCTGGAAAGCAGTCTGGAAGGTCCGGATGTCCTTTATGAGGTAAAGGTCGGACTGGATTTTCTGCTGAAAATGCAAAAGATTTCGGACGGAAGCGTCTATACCAAGGTCGCAAGCAGGCATTTTCCCGGTATGATTATGCCGGAGAAAGATACGAAGCCTTTGTTCATCTTTGATACGTCCAGTCCGGCAACGGCCGGTTTTGCCGCAGTAATGGCTATGGCTGCCCGTATCT
>DATMUM010000258.1:0-19623 GCA_035564175.1 Mobilitalea sp. | reverse complement strand
CAGCCGCCCAGATCAGAGCTTCTTCTGAAGCTCTCCTTCGGTAATCATATGCCAAAAGAGAATATTTTGGCCATGATAGAAGAGGTAAAAGTTCGTAACAATAAGCATCTGGAGCAATATCGCTTCATGGAAGCTCCCTATCTTGCGAATGAGGCAGCCAAGAAAGATCCTGCCTATCCATACTGGCTGGCTTCCCTGCGTTTAGGAATTATGAATGCAGAGACTGCGATCCGCTGGGCAGAGGATACCCTGCAGCTGCTCCAGTCATACCCGCAGGAAAATTAATGGAGGTATCACATGTCAAAAATATTATTTGTTAACGGCAACCTGCATGGACATATTAATCCCACACTGCCAGTGGTAAAGGAACTGGTACAGCGTGGCGAAGAGGTCTATTATTTTTCCACCAGGGAATTTCAGACTAAGCTGGAAGCAGCCGGGGCCATCTTTATGGATTATGGAGAAGAATTCAATCAATTCCTGCAGAGCTTCCGTCCTCATGGCAATCATCCTTTCTATACCCTGATAGAGTATATGCTAGCCCTGGACCGGGCGGTAATCCCAATTATCCTTAAGAAATCGGAAGGTATCCGCTATGATTGCATCCTGCATGATGTAATGTTCGGTGGAGGTAATATTCTGGCACAGCAGCTTACACTTCCGTCCATAGCATCCTGCTCCTCTTTCGTGATGGAGAAGCCGCCGGTTCCTCAGAGAATGCTTGAGCACGGTTTCCACCCGCAGCTGGATTATCTATATTCTGAACTGGAGTCAGCACAAAATGAATGGGGGCTGAAGGAGCTTAAGATATCCGATGTATTCTTTAAAAAGGCCTCTAAAACACTGGTATACACATCCCGCCAGTTTCAACCGATGGGTGACAGCTATGATCCCTCGTTCTGGTTTGCAGGACCTTCCATCTCAGACCGCGAGGAAACAATGGATTTTCAACTTAAGGATACTGAGGATAATAAACTTATTTACATAAGCATGGGTACAGTAATTAATAATTGCATTGATTTTTATAATAAATGTCTTGATGCATTCAAAGAAACCGGTTATCAGGTAGTGATGTCCATTGGCAATAAGACGGAGTTATCTTCCCTGAAGGAAATTCCAGGTAACTTTGTGGTCAGAAGCTATGTGCCGCAGCTTGAGGTATTAAAGCATGCCGATGTTTTCATTAGCCATGGAGGTCTGAACAGCGTCAGCGAAGCGCTCTATTACGGAGTACCGGTCATCGCTATCCCAATGTCCAATGACCAGCCAGCTGTAGCCAAACGTGTATCTGAGCTGGGTGCAGGACTTGAGCTTAATATAGCTGATATCACCCCTGATCTGTTATTGCAGACTGTAAATACCATTTGCTCTGACAAGAGCTTTCAGGAGCACAGCATAGCTCTTGGCGAAACCTTCCGCCAGGCAGGCGGTTATAAGCTGGCTGTTGAAAAAATCATTGATTTTATCCACTGATATTGAATAGTTCCGCTGATATTGAATAGTTCCGTTGATATTTAATAGATCCGTTGATATTTAATGTATTCACTTAATTGATTATATCCACTGTTACATTAAGAAGAGGCTGCTGTAAACCACCTCCAAGACCTAATGCGTGGGGCGGGTGTTAACAGCAGCCATTCGAATGATTTATTTCCACATTTATCATTTTCTCACTAGCTTCTCATACTTATCAAGAAATATTTTTACAATAATGAAATTCCCGCTGCATATGATATAGTAACCTTCTTCATGAGGTATAGGGTATGTATCAGAGCTGGATCTATGAACCTGAAATAACATATTATGAAGCACTTCTTTTTTATAATGCGATGCAGCGACATCTGGATCCTTACTATTATAAACCGATTGCTGTAGCGAAGCGTGAACAATCAGGAATGAAATACCGCTTTTTGTGTATTGCTATGCCCAAATATGCTCCAGGTCCTCCTTCCCATTTTGCTGACATCGAAATCTATAAGCCGATTGCAGGTATGCCTTATGCCAGCGGACTTTACCGAATAGACTTTGACAAAATGTTCCCTCATCGGATGCCTTTCCTATAAAAATAGCAATAAAAAAAGGGGCTTTGCCCCTTTTTATTATTGTAATAATAAATTATTAATATAGCTCGCTGCTTTTTTCACCATATCCTGTTGGGATTTCTGCACGATGTTGGTACCATGGGTCCTGCTGTTCTTAAAATGGATATCCATATGACCACTGACACCGTTATTCTTTATCGTATCAAGATTTATTCCAAAACCATAGCCTGCACTTCGATTCGACACAAATACATTCGCTGGCTTAGAGTCTACACCGGCATGCGGCATAGCCGTCATGGAGCCAGCTATTGTATAATCACCAATCTGAACAATCACTGCTCTTCGTTCCCAGCTGAAGCCGCCCCAGATTGCCTTGATCGTTGCCGTATCCTCGGTTGTCAGAGGTTCCACATCTGCATGGTTGGTTCCGTAGGTTCTCATTACCTGAAATGATTTTCCTGTATTCACATCAGTAACAGTTGCATCCATTCCTCTTTGCCAGATGTCCCTGACCTGCTTAAACCAGTCTAAATCTCCGCAATATTCTGATGAAGTATTTATCGTCTGCGCCGTAAGTGCAGATCCAGATACCACTGTGGCTGCTGATACGGCTGTTGTTGTTTTCACTGCCGGTTTTACGCTCGCATTTGATAATAATATTCCTTTTGTCTTATTTCCTATAATACCATCTGCCAGGATGTGGTTATCTCTCTGGAAGCGCTTAACTGCCGCTTCTGTCAAGCTGCCATAATAACCGGTTGCACTATATGTAAAATATCCCAAATCTTTCAAGGTTGCCTGTATCGTCTTAACAACGGTACCCGAGGAACCCCTCTTGAGTAAAGTTGCCGCAGAAGCGTTAGCTGGTGTAAGTGTCATTAATAATGCCATGCATATAGCTGCACATCGTATGATGAATTTGTTTCTCATATTACATTCTCCTAACTAGTGTCTTTGATTTACTCTCGTAAGTATAGAGCAATTATATTACGCACATGTTAAGATGTCAACTTATTTATTAATATTTTCGTAATATTTAGTTCATATATATGTAACATGTGGTAGAAAAGTAAGATTCTGGAAAACAAAAAAGCTATCACTGACACATTACCTTTCAGCAATCAACGATTGCTGAATGTACTGCAGGATAGCTCTTTATTTTATATCGATTTTATCGCGTTCAATAATATAGTTAGACTTTCATCTTATATAAGTAATTACACGTCACCAGAATCTGCATGGGTATCTGTAATTATTTCTACCCCATTGTAATTCCATTCGTATCAGATCATGATATCATTTAATTTCTTAATCATCTTTTCTAATTGAACTATCTCTTCCTTGGTGAATTTATCACGGACACCATTCATCAGTTCAGCATTAAAGGAAGCATTCATACCATAATTCTTTGAAAATTTATCTGTGACTTCCAGAAAATATTCTCTTCTGTCATCCAGAGACAGAACTTTTCTTACATATCCTTTACTGATCAGGTTACTGATTCTATAGGTTGCATTGGGTTGGGAAATATTAACGTAATTCGCAAATTGGTGTACTGTAGGCCGGTTCAGCAAGAAAATAACCTCAACGCAATATGCTTCTGTCGGACTCAAGCTGTCCTTTTCTTCATTAACACTTGAAAATAAGTTTTTGCAATAATTATTACGAAACTTATAATATAGTTTTTCAAACTCTTTTTCCAGCATATCCTTCGCTCCCATTTAAAATATTTTATTCATTTATTTGTGCTATCATTCGTATTGCCCCACCATATGCAATTTTAATAAATGATAGCAAGTGATACCAAATATTCTTTATTATATACATGATTGACACGGAAAGCAATTACTTCATGAGATTATCCGATTATTAAGTTGAGTTATTAAGAAAATCGAGAGCATATCATTATAATCATTTCTCAGAAAAGCATTTTCAGGTGTTTGCCTATTAATTATCTGCAATGCCTATCGGTTTAGTAGAAAACCTCTGAGTTATTGTAACAAATAATGCTAAATAATACTATAATTAATTATTTTTCGTTATTTTTTCGTAAAATATCGAATTGGAACAAAGTCACTTTTTTATTAATTCCGTTATGTTATAATTGCTCCATTCCATAAGTATGCAGGAATATTCCGGCCACTTATGTGTTATGATGTAATAGTCTATGACCATGAAAGGAGCAGTACATGCTGGCAAATATTTTTTCGACAGGCAACATCAGCTTTATCCTTGTTTTTCTGGAGGGGCTTCTGTCCTTCTTCTCGCCCTGCGTTATACCACTGATACCCATTTACATGAGTTACCTTGCCGGTAATACCAAGCAGACATTGGAAGATGGGACAATACGATATGAACGTAAGAAAGTATTTTTCCACACTATATTTTTTATCCTGGGAATATCCTCTGCCTTCTTTCTTCTGGGCATGTCATTTACGGCGCTTGGCACCTTTTTTAAAGAAAATCAGCTGCTTTTTACTAGAATCGGCGGTATTCTTATATTAATACTCGGTCTAGTTCAGATAGGTTTCCTGGACATTTCCTTCTTTCAGAAGGAACGCAGAATTAATCTCTCAGCCAGGGAATTAAGAATGAACCCCATAGCTGCATTTGTCCTGGGCTTTACCTTCAGCTTTGCCTGGACTCCCTGTGTAGGTCCTGCCCTGTCTTCCGTATTAATCATGGCATCCGGCAGCAGCAGTGCTCTGGTTGGAAATTTGTTAGTTATCGTTTATGCCGCTGGATTTGTTATTCCTTTTTTAATTTTAGGCTTGTTTACAACCCATGCCCTTAATTTTTTAAAGAAGCATAAGAACCTTCTGAAATATACGGTAAAATCCGGAGGCGTCATATTGATTTTAATTGGTATTATGACCTTTACTGGCTGGATGAACTCTGTTTCCAGTTACCTAAATAAGCTTACACCTGCAAAATATCAGGAGAACACTGATAATTCTTATACCTTCCCTACTCCGGATGCTGCCACCTCCGGCACAGTACCGACTGATGTTCCTTCCGCCACTCCTGGAGCTTCTGCTGATAACTCTGATAACAACTCGTCCGGCAGTTCAGATTCAAAGAAAAAGAATCCCGCCTTTGATTTCACCCTGACAGATCAGTATGGTAATGTACACACGCTTTCTGATTATAAAGGTAAGGTTGTCTTCCTTAATTTCTGGGCAACCTGGTGTCCTCCCTGCAAAGGCGAAATACCTGATATCGAGGCCTTGTATAATGAATACGGCAAAAATGAAGGTGATGTTATCTTTCTTGGTGTAGCAAATCCGAAAAGTGATGAATATCCTAATAACAGTGATGTATCCAAGGAAGAGGTAACCAAGTTCCTTAAGGACAATAACTACACCTTCCCGGTAGTGTTCGATGAAACCGGTGATGTATTAAGCAGCTACTATATCTCTGCTTTCCCAACCACCTTCATGATTGATAAGGATGGCAATATCTACGGCTATGCACCAGGTGCCCTTACAAAGGAAATGATGAAGAATGCCATTGAAGAGACATTAGCTTCCACTGAGAAATAAAGCCGCATGCATCCGGCTTTCGAAGCTAAGAAAATCTACTAATTAACTAAATAGTTAATGTTTACGAGCTGAGGTAAGGCCTGCTTATACCAAGCCCTGTTACCTACTTAAAAATTTATTTTGACACATAAAAAATCTTATGCTAGAATGCAACTGTAAATAATTTTGTTTTGAAAGGACGGTTTTGATGTCGGTATTATCTGTAAAAGAGGTTTGTGCTAACTAGCACATAATTGAATCAGGCAGGGTACATTGCTTATGTTACCTTTTTTTGTTGTACCCTTCTTTCTACCTTTACAGTAATACTCAGAACTGTCTTGTTATAGATTAGGAAAACCGTAGACTTTTTGCAGCGTTTTTCAGATTATCAAGGCATAATAGGTATATCCTGTTATGCCTTTCTTTTATCTGAAGGGACTATTCCGTGCAAATTGTTACGGCTATGACAGATGCCCACAGGAGTATCCTACCCGGATGTATTGGTAGAATTTGCTGTGGGCATTTTATATTAGCGCCGTAACAAGGCGGCAGATTGGAGAATGATTATGATAGAAAAATCTATGAATGCACTTGAATTTAATAAAATATTAGCAATGCTTTGTGACAATGCGGTTTCAGAGAATGCAAAGCAAAAGCTTCTGCAATTAAAGCCCTATCTGAGCGAAAGGGAAGTTAATGCAAAAATTAAAGATACAACGGAGGCTAGAAAAATTCTTGACCACATCGGATCTGCTCCGTTAGCCTCAATGAAGGATGTGAATATGCTGCTGGAGCTTGCAGAAAAGGGAGCTATGCTGGTTCCTGAGCAGCTGACGCAGATCGGCTTGTTCATTAATGCCTGCAAGCGTATGAAAAGCTTCTTAAAACGTGCCGAATCCCTGGGCGTGGATATCGCAGGCTACGGAGGCTCCATTAGCGAATTGAATAATCTCTCTGTAGAAATACAGAATACCATCCGTAATAATGCAATCGATGATAATGCCTCGAAGGAGCTGAAGGACATCCGGCGTAAAATGGATCAGGTGAACTCAGAAATGAAAGCCAAGTTGGAGAGTCAGCTTCGTAGTAAGAAGGAATGGTTTACCGATGGATATATCTCCACCCGCAACGGTCATTTTGTACTCCCGGTAAAACGGGAATATAAGCATATGGTGAGCGGGTCCGTACTTGATATCTCCTCCAGCGGGTCTACCTATTTTATTGAACCAACGGCAGTATCCAAGCTGAAGGAAGAGCTATCCATCCTGGAAATTGCAGAAAACAACGAAGAGAGAAGAATCTTATATGTGCTGTCCTCCCTTGTCGGAGAAAACGGTTATGAAATACGTCTGAATATGGAAGCAATGGAAACCCTCGATTTTATCTTTGCAAAGGCGAAGCTGAGTGTCGATATGAAGGCAGTACCTGCTGAGATAAATACGGACAGAAAAATTACCATAATCAACGGAAGACACCCGTTAATTAAGCCCTCCGAATGTGTCCCCCTGAACTTTACCCTGGGCAACGGAGTTCGGGGCATCGTCATCACAGGGCCGAATACCGGTGGAAAAACGGTTGCCTTAAAGACTGTAGGACTTTTGCAGTTAATGGCTCAGAGCGGTCTGCATGTCCCCTGTGAAAGTGCAGGGCTTTGTATGAGTAATGTTGTTTTATGCGATATCGGTGACGGGCAGAGCATCACAGAGAACTTATCCACCTTTTCCTCTCATATAACGAATATTATCAACATTCTTAGCTACACCGACCGGGACAGCCTGATTTTACTGGATGAGCTGGGCTCCGGTACGGATCCGGCAGAAGGCATGGGAATTGCAATCTCCATTCTGGAGGAGCTGAAGGATAAGGGCTGCCTATTTGTAGCAACGACCCATTACCCGGAAGTGAAGGAATTTGCTAACAAGACGGAAGGCCTTCTGAATGCGAAGATGGCTTTTGACCGGGAGAGCTTAAGACCCCTGTATCGTCTCGAGATCGGAGAAGCGGGTGAAAGCTGCGCATTATATATTGCCAAGCGGCTGGGCCTGCCGAAGCGCATGCTGGAACGTGCATACCAGGAAGCTTATCTGAAGGAAGGTCACCCGATGCGAAGTACCCCGGAGAAGGATTTACTTGAGGGTACTTCCGATACCTCGTCCACTCAGAAGCCAGAGCCGATCGTAACTGCAAGGATTGAAAAGGTAATCCCGCCAAAGCCGGTAAGTACACGAAGCCAGCGCTTTAGCATCGGTGACAGCGTTGTTGTATATCCTCAGAAGAAAATCGGTATCGTATTCCAAAGAGCTGATGAGAAGGGTGATGTGGGAGTACAGA
Source organism: Mobilitalea sp. (assembly GCA_035564175.1). GTDB lineage: Bacteria > Bacillota > Clostridia > Lachnospirales > Lachnospiraceae > Mobilitalea. The sequence goes on along the minus strand of DATMUM010000258.1, from coordinate 11,729 downwards.
TCCAGAAGAAAAAGGAATTTATCAATCATAAACGCCTGCAGCTGAAGGTAGCTGCCGAAGAGATGTATCCGGAAAATTATGACTTTTCCATAATCTTTGATAGCGTTGCCAACCGTAAGGCTAGAAGAAAGATGGAAAAGGGCTATCAGGAAGGGCTCGAGATTGTTTATGAAAAAGAGGAATAATCAAGAGAAAAAGATTCGCCAGTCCATATGTCCAAAATAAAGTCAGCCCAGGGTAAATTAATGGGGCTATTGCATAATTTGTAATCTTTCGTTCCAACAAAAGTTTACAGCCTGCAGTAGGTGCCTGAAGTAACTGCATTTGAATTTCATCAGGGAGGACAGACGAACAAGAACTGTATGATTACGGTTAACATGATACATTATCATGTCTGGCCGTAACCGTGAATTCGAGTATAGCTGTTCTGATGACGAAATTAGTACTTCTGGTACTGTACCTGCAGGCTATCAACTTTTGCGGGACTGAAGCTTTAGAAAAGTGCAACAGCCCCTTTTTATTGAAACTTTCCACTCCACCGATGATAAGATGATAGCATTATTTATTGCTGTGAACTTGCTTCGACTGTAATCTGCAGGATGCCTTCCACCTGCATGAAGCTTAATGTCACAACGACTCCGTTTCCGGAAGAGCCTGAATAAAGCTCAAGGTCCTCCGCTGAACTCTCCAGCTTATCTGTGGTATAGCCTCACCCTCGTCCGTGGAGTAGGTTATGTCATCACCGTTAATGTCTACATCTACCTCACCATCGGAGGCCTTTTCAATCACGCCTTCCGTGATACTCTCCCCTATCTTCTTCTTTAAATTGCAGCCGGACAGGAGCATCAGCAGGACAGCTGCGATTATTACCAATTTCAATTTGCCATTCATTTATGATCCTCCTAACAGATTAATCCAATACAAGAGCACCATCTTTCATTCCACCGCTGCTCTCAACTGCGGCACCGGCGTTTGTAAACATGGTGATTGCCGTTTCCTTTGTCATATCCGCTTCCAGATGCAATACCTCATATGCCGTACCGACAGAAGAACGAGCCACTACAAAATCATACTGTTTGTCGCCGCCGCGAATGAAAATGTAAGTAGTTTTCAATTCATCTTCCCCGCTATAGTTTATTGTACTTCCCTCTAATACCAAGGAACACATGCTGCCATCTGCCTGCATAGCAAATTCACTGGTGGAGCGGTTGATATTAGCTCCATCTCTAGCCGTATAACTGTCGGAGAAATAGTAACCTTTCTCCAGATCACAGGTTCCGTTCTCTATCTTCTTATCTCCTATTTTATCTGAAGAGAAGCCTTCCTCTTCTACTACATCTTCATATCCAAAGGTTAACTGAGAACCTTTTTTCTCTACAAAGCCAGGATATCCGGCAAGCATAAGATTGCCTTCAAAGCGGCCATCGACATTGCTGATATTTAATAAATCGTACTGTACACCGCTTACAAAGCATAATCCGGGTGTTACCAGTTCCAGGATCGGCATCCCTTCATAAGCATTAATTACCTCTTCATTCGCCGTATAAAGATTATTCCAGTAATCTGCAATATCAGAAATACAGGCAAATTTGCCTGAATTACCTGCAGACGAAGTATCCGAATAATTATTTACCTGCTCTGTTCCTGCAGAGACGGTCTCATCTCCTGCTGCCTCCGCTGCTTTATCCGCTGCATTATCCCCTGTAACATCTCCGGCAGAGTCAGCGGTTGTATCCGTACTGCCGGAGGTGTCGGAGGATCTGCCACAACCCATACTAATCAAGGCTAAAGTAAGTAATAGTGAAATAAAAATCATAAATTTTTTCATAAACTTCCTCCAAAAATATCTACCGGTCATTTTACTTAATCAGCTTATATTTACCAATCAAGGGCAGTTCCTTCGCTTTTCCGCCCAAACCGTTCACCAGTCCCAGGACTGCGAAAATTAAAATAGCAATTGAGAAAAACGGCAGAAGCAACCATCCGATGATGGGAATGATGCTTAAAATAATAGAGCCGGCAACGCTTACGATAAATAAAATTAATGCCTGATTTGCGTGATATCTTCCGAATTTCGAGTCGGGACAAATGATTAAAGGCAGGAAAAAGATCAGATAAGCTAAGCCTGAAATTGTTTTATTTTTATCGATATCTGCCTGGTCAAATACTTCTGTTGTGTTCCCAACGGTATTGTTCCTGTTTGGATCCGACATATTGAATATCCTCCTATTTTCTTGTTGATGCCTCAGCATCTGATTCCATTCTATCGCTCTTAAGGAAAAATGCTATTACACCAGGGGTGATTATTGCCAATAATTGGCATCACCCTGAGGGTGATTTTATATGTCGGAAAAAATAATGGTTAAATTTTCCATCCTATGTTATACTCATCCTGTGAGGTTAAGGACAGAACAAGCCGGCAAAATCAATATGCTTACGATTTTGTTCATCCATAAACTTCCTTACTGGGCAGATCCTTCTGCACAACTATAATTGATATCTAGGAGGAGCATATGAAGAAAAAATACGTCTTACTGATACTCGTCTTATTACTTATTCCTGCGGCTATACTTGCCATAATATTATTAAAGCCCGGAGAAAAAAAGCCTGTCACCCTAACCCTTTGGCACAATTACGGGGGACAGATGAAAGATACGATGGATGAAATGATAGAAGAATTCAATGGAACTGTGGGAGCAAAGGAGGGCGTCTTTATCAGTGTAACCTCCATCTCCGGTTCCTCCACCCTTCATGATAAGCTGACGATGGCAGCAAACGGCGATCCCGGTGCACCTTCTCTGCCGGACATCACCACTGCATATCCCAAGACTGCTTTGATTCTTGCAGAAAAAGGCCTGTTGGTGAACCTGGAGGAACAGTTCAGCGATGAAGAGCTTGCCAAATACATACCCCGCTTTATTGAAGAAGGCAGGCTTAACGGTGACGATTTATATGTATTTCCTACTGCAAAATCAACGGAGGTTCTGTTTGTCAATACAACGATATTTGATCGTTTTGCTGCCGATACGGGAGTAACCCTGGAGGATCTAAAAACCTTTGAAGGAATTATGAATACCTCCAAACTGTATTATGAATGGACCGACAAGCAGACTCCTGATATTCCTAACGACGGTAAAACCTTCTATGTTCCTGATTCGGTATTTAACCTGTCCTATATTGGCTGCAAGCAGCTGGGAAGTGAATTCATCCAGAACAATGCTATTAATTTTACCAATCCCGATACCAAAACCGTGTGGGAAACTTTTATGACGCCTGCCACACAGGGGCAGTTCGCCATCTTTGAAGGATATGCCTCCGATCTTGCCAAGACAGGTGATATCGTATGCTCCACCGGTTCAACAGCAGGCGTTGCCTTCTTTCCTCCTACTGTGACTTATCCTGATAATACGACGGAGGATGCAAAGCTCACCATCCTTCCATATCCAACCTTTGAGGGCGGAGAAAAAATCGCTATCCAGCGCGGTGCCGGAATGTGTGTCATCAAATCCAATCCGGAAAAGGAGCGTATGGCAGGGATCTTTCTAAAATGGTTTACAAGCCCGGAAAATAATCTTCATTTTGTAGCCTCCACAGGTTATCTTCCGGTAACGGAAGAAGCCTTTGGCGATATCATGCTCAAGGAAATGGATAACATCTCCGATGAGAATATTCAAAATCTCCTTCAGGTATCCAGAGAAATGCAGGCTCAATATGATTTTTGCATTTCACCTCTTTTTGATGGGGTTGACCTTCTGCAAAGCAATTATGAAACCAATATCAAAGCTATGGCGACGGACTCCAAAGAGCAATACCTGTCCTTATTGCAAAGTGAAACCGCTGAGGATGCTTTGGGAAATACCCTGGATGGTAAATATGAAGAATTTATGAAAGAATTTGAGTAGATGATTAATCATAGAGAGGTCGGTATAAACCGGTGGAGAAGCTTCACAAACTGCTAATTCATAAAATCCAAAAATCAAGACAGGTAAGTATCTCCATGCGGCTGCGGCTGTTTTTCTTTCTGCTGGTACTCGTTTTTACCATGATAGCAGGCATCATAGTAATCTTGCTGGTTACCGGAACCTTTTCTGCCGGAATCTCAGCGAGCAGGCAGCTGTTACGGGATGAATTAACCCATTCCTCCAAGGATATCTCCGCACAATACGGTGAATTGTCCGTCCAGGCAATCGAGTTTTCCAAAGAGCTTACCCAGAAAATTGATGATAATCTGAAGCAGCAGGATATACTATTTTCGGGCCTTTCCGATCATCCGGAAAAGATCGAAGAGTTAGTAACCGATTTATTTGAAAATACTTATTATTCCTTGCAGAAGTCCAACTGCAGCGGTGCCTTTTTCATTCTGGACACGACGGTAAATACTTCCCTACCCAACTCTGAATACTCCAAGGCCGGCTTATACATAAAGAATATGGAGCCCAATATAATCAGTGCCACCTCACCCACCTTTACGATATTACGCGGATTTTCTGACATCGGAAGATCCAATTCCATTGATCTTCACACCCAATGGAGTATGGAATTTGACGTAAAGGATGCTGATTATTATAAGCTTCCCATTGAAGCATATGGCAAGCATAAGGAAATTCCCATTTCCAAGCTGTATTACTGGAGTGAACCGATGCAGCTTCCGGGTACCAGCGAGGAGGTCATGGTTTGCACTGTACCAATGATAGGTCCCAGAAATAATGTGTATGGGGTCTGTGGATTTGAGATTAGCTCCATGTTATTCAAGCTCTCCCATATGCCTTCCAACAGCACCTATTCCAGAATGTTCTGCATGCTTTCACCGTTCGGGGGCAATAGGGTGGAAATAAACCGTTCCATGTTTGCCGGAGGCTATTCCGTCAAGGAAATATCAAAGGATAATACCGAGCTTTCGGTGAAAGAAGGAAAGAAATCATTTATTACCTATATCAGTAATAACAGTAATGTATATCTGGGTATTCAGTCAGCGATTCAGTTATATCCGGGCGGCTCCCCTTTTGCAGATAAGAAATGGATTACTGCTGTCCTGGTTCCCAAGGAGGATATCGTAGATTCGATTACACGATTAAATATCGTACTCGTATGTCTGTTAAGCTTACTTATTACCATTGGAATTACAATTTCCATCGTTTTCAGTAATAAATATTTAAAACCGATATCCAAGGGAATTGAAATTATTAAATCAGAGAACAAGGAGGAAGCTCCAAAAACGAATGTACAGGAAATCGACGATCTGATAAATTACCTTGTCTTATATCAGAAGGAGCTTACGAAGAAGGTGGAGCAGGATAAGATTCAGATATCGATGCTTGAACAGTTTGTCACAAAAACCAAAACCCTTACTCCTGCGGAGCATTCGGTATTTAATCTGTATGTGAAAGGCCTGACTGCCAAGGAAATCGCAGATGAGCTGTTCCTAAGCATTAACACCATCAAAACACACAGCAAGCGTATCTTCGCCAAGCTTGAAATAGCCTCCCGAGAAGAACTTTTATTATATATCAATATGCTAAAGGAGATTGGACTTGAGCTGAAATAACCTATAGTCAGAATCATATCGAGGAGTATTATCCCTTATGAGCTATTCATAAGGAAATAATACTCCTCGATTATTATTTTATATTCTAATTCCAGATATCAGATGCCTGCTAGAGCATTTATGCCTCCACTCGATTCCGACCATTGTTCTTGGCTTCATACAGCTTAGTATCAGCCTTTTCCATCAACTGCTCCATGGTAATATTCATTCCGGGAGTAACCGTACTTACTCCAAAGCTTGATGTAAGCTTGAATTGATACGGCCCGCAGTCAAACTGGCTGTTTTCAATTTTCTTACGCATACGCTCAGCTACTTCCGCTGTTCTTTTCAGATCAGCTCCCGGCAGACAGATCAAGAATTCCTCTCCTCCAAATCTGGCCAGCCAGTCTTCTTCTCTTGACAAACACTGGGAAATCAGCTTTGCAAACTTCTTCAAGACACGGTCTCCGCAAAGATGTCCGTAGGTATCATTTACTTTTTTGAAATAATCTATGTCAGCAATAATAATTGATAAATTTTTCCCCGAGAACTTAGTACTTGTTATTTCCGCCGGCAATTTCTCATTGATAAAGCGCCTGTTGAAGATGCCTGTTAAGGAATCCTTTAACGCCAGGTTATTCATTTTATCAATCAATTCCTGTACTTCAGAATAAATGTTGCTTTGATTGGATTCCATAATCAGGCTGCTGGTAGCATTTTTCAAAATCTCCATGATTACTCTTCGATCGGGTAAATCCAGAGGTATTGCTATGACAGCATAGATTTCTTTCATCGAATATTCCAATTTCACATAGGGCCTGTTATCGTGATATGCCCGCATCGATATACAATTATCGCAGACCTTATTTTTACCCAAGGATTCAAAGCATTTGAGCTCTGTATCTTCTGTTGTCGTACCGGATAAATCCAGTACTCTGTTTTTTGCAGGATCTACTAGTCTAATATTGTCAAAGGCTTTCTCGAGTATATCGTATTTCAGAATTAATTCTTCAAATTCTTTGTTGACCATAGTGCTCCACCTTCTCTTTTGCAATAGAGTAAATAATAACATTTTCTATTTATTATCTTAGCAGAAACATAAAATTACGTCAAAATAATATTCCCAGTGCAACGTTTGCTAAATACCTTTACATAGTTCTGAGGATGATTTTTCTTAGTCAGTATCGGACAAACGCAGGTGTAATGGGGCTACACTGAGCTTGGCCGATGCTTAATAAGGGAAATCAGACCAGAAAATATGCAAAGGTATTTACAGAACGCTGTACTAGGATAGCGTATCATCGTGACGTAATTATCGTAATTCATATTAGGCTGATTTAACTGCTTGTAAGGGTGGCTTAACTGATATTAAGGCCGACTTAATTGATTTTAGGGCTGACTTAATTGATTTTATGGCTGACTTAACTGATTTTAAAGCTGACTTAACTGATTTTAAAGCTGACTCAACTGATTTTAAGGCTGACTTAACTGATTTTAAACTGATTCACCGTACTTCCGAGCTCCTCCATAAGCCTCTTTACATTGCAAAGATCATTACGGATGCCTTCCATAATAGCATACTGTTCTTCCGTTTCTGCTACTGTCTGCTGGGTACCTGCACTTAACCCCCGGGCAATCTCAGCAAGTGTGACCGTATTATCCAATACATTCTTGCTGTCCTCTTCAATTCGTAGGATCGCCGCTGCGATATCTTTAATACTGGTATTGATCTTAACATTGGAACTAGACAGCTTCACAAGCTGAACTTCAACCTGGGACATGACATCGACACCGTTTCTTGCCTGTGTGACACCATTTCCGATTGCATCGCTGGAGTTATTGATTTCCGTCTGAACCTCTGCAATTAATTCATTAATTCTTTTACTTGCATCGCTGGACTGTTTCGCCAGATTCTTAATCTCCCCTGCAACAACCGCAAAGCCTTTGCCATGCTCTCCGGCAGACGCAGCCTCGATGGATGCATTCAGTGCCAGCAGGTTGGTTTTGGAGGCAATCGATTCAACACTGCTGCTGAAGGATAATACCTCCTGGAATTTATCCTCAAGCTTCTTCATCATTACAGCTGTTTTCTCAACCGTATCATTGACAAGATTGATCTGCTCTACAGAATTATTTATCTTTTCGGAAGCCTCCTGCATGTCCTTCATACTAAGGTCGGAGTCCTGGTTCACGCTGTTTATATTATCGGTAATCGTTTCGATTGCATTAAATACACGTTCCATGGACTGTTCTACCATATCAACGTTTTCTACCTGCTTCATTGCTCCTGATGCGATTTCACTTACAATCTTTGTGATTTCTTCTGTTGCATTATTGGACACATCTACGCTGTTATTCACGGAATCAACATCCCGCAGCGCATCCTCCGAATGTCTTCTTATATTAATTATCAAGAGCAGCATATGGTCAACCATTTTCTGGAAGGACCTTGCCAGACTTCCTACCTCATCGTTACGGTCCAGGTTAATATCAACTGTGAGATCTCCTGTCTGAATTAATTTAACCTTCGAGTTTAGATGTTTTAACGAACGAATCATCCAGTAGGAAAATCCTACGGTAACCAACACACTGAGTGCCAGTATAATGCCCATCGTAAGGAACATCTTCTTGTTAGCCTGCGCCAGACTGTCAACCATAAATTGTGCATCAAAATCTGCACCAAGCATTGCTATAATTTCACCTTTGCTGTTTTTAATCGGAATATAGCCGGAGACTAAAGCTCCCCATTCATTACTTTTTCCGAACTCATAATCCTCCACACCTTGAAAGGTATTAGCCATAACATCGGATATTTCCTCATCCACATCACCAAGTAGAGAGGCATCCTTACTATTCAGATCCTCACCATCTACAACGTAATAATATTTTCCGTCTTCCGTTCTAGCCATGGTATAAAGATATTTTAAACCGGTTTCCTGCCTGATATTATTCAACTCTTTGCGAAGCTCTATGTAATAATCCGTTTTCATATCTTCAGGCTTCTTCAGCTCCTGAAGCTTATCTCCGTCAATGGTTCCGGCAACGGATCTTGTAATGTTCAAAGCCATGCTGCCCAATGTGCCTTCCGTAGTATCCTTCGCTGTCTGATATGCAAAATAACGTATTGACAAAGATGACAACAATACCAGTCCGACGCATAACAGCATAATTTTAAACAGTAATGAAATTCTTAATTTTTTCATATTTTACAATCCTTTCCCACCTTTAACCTTTGTGCCTTTCTCAATTAGCATTACATCCATGATAATTATACGCTTTTACCTATATTATACTATTTATTATAGCTTTCCATATTACATATTTCTGCATTATTCTACATTGATTTTAGCTCATAATTCCCATGGTAAACAAGCTTTTTAATTATAACTTTTTAATTATTTTCGGTCAATACGCTATAACGACTTTATTCGACGGATATTTTCAAGTATTTTTGAAAATAATAATCGCGGAGGTGTTATCATGATTACTAACGTACAATTAACAACAAAAGAAAGATTCTTATTAGAAGATGCACGCAGCCATGAGGAACAATGTATATTAAAATACGATAATTATGCAAACTTAGCAACAGATGCAGAGCTTAAGGCAGTATTTCGCAGCAACGGTAAAAAAGAAGAGGAACATCTTCAGACGATCAACCAGCTGTTAAGCGGTAAGGTACCCCCGATGGGTGGACAAAACAGTGGTCAAAGCGGCGGACAAAGCAGTATACAGTCCGGACAGCAGTCTCAACAGTCCTCTGTTGAAAAATCCAGTACCGGATCGAATACATTTAAAGCCTCAGATAAAGATTTATGCATTGATATGCTGAACACGGAAAAGTATGTTGCAGGTTCGTATAATACTGCAATCTTTGAATTTAAAGATGCGCAGGTAAGAGATGTGTTAAATCACATTCAGACAGAAGAACAAAAGCATGGCGAAGCGATTTTCGCCTATATGCAGAGCAAGGGTATGTACAAGCCCCAGTAAACAGCTCTGGTAAACCATATATTGATATGAAATTATCTTTATAAAGCAGGGAAGTGCTATAATCGGATGCAGCAAACCATAATACAGCTGCTGTTCCTATTACGATCACTTCCCTGTGGTTGTTGTAGTGTAATCTCTGTAAAAGCAACTTCTTTCATGTAATCTCTATAAAGTATCTTCTTTCGTAATCTCTATAAAGTATCTTCTTTCGCAATCTCTATAAAGTATCTTCTTTCATAATCTCTATAAAGTATCTTCTTTCGTGTAAATTCTATAATAGTATCTTCTGATAATATCTATCGTATTCTGATATACTGTGCTGCCAGGAGAAATCCTGTTTCATTCCATTCATCATATACTGCTTCCAGCCTGGTGTATGATATGCATCAATTGCCCGTTTGATCGCACGGCTGAGAGCTTCACCGCTCCAGTCCTCCATATAAAAGCCGGTGGAATTCGCCGTTGTACTTTCATCGATCACAGTATCCCTTAGCCCACCAATCGGATTGACCACCGGTACTGCTCCATAACGCATCGCATATAGCTGGCTCAGTCCGCAGGGTTCATATAAGGAAGGCATGAGATAAATATCGGCAGCAGCATAGATTTTCCTGGCCTTGTCAGCCGAGTAATCAAAATCTGCCACCACCTTATCCGCATAAGCAGTTTTGATACACCCCAGCATACCCTGATAATAAGGATTACCGGATCCAAGGATAATCAATTGGAAGGTACTAAGCTCCAGATAGCTGATTGCCTTCATCAGGATATCCAATCCTTTTGCATAATCCAGTCTGGTAACCATTGCAAGCAAAGGCTTATCCTCGTCCGGCAATCCATACTGGGTCCGCAGCAGGGTCCGGTTCTTCTTCTTAAGCTCCGTACTTCTTTGGTCATAGGGGTATTCTAAATCCCCGGAACGACTGGGATCATAGCTTTCCATATCAATGCCGTTCAAAATTCCAACAAAATGATCCGCCTTTTCCACCAGCAGATTATTCATACCACAGCTATTCACAGGCTGAAGGATTTCCATCGCATATCCGAGGCTCACTGTCGTTATGAGATCTGCATACTTAATTCCTGCTTTCATAAAGTTCAGCCATTCGGGATAGCCAAGCCAAACCAGCTCTTCTTCTGTTAATAAACCATTTAAATAGGATGCCGGTATAAATCCGTGATAAGAAATATTATGGATGGTGTATACCGTCTTAATCTTAGGAAATTCTTGTTTGAGCAGTAAGGCAAGAAATCCGGTATGCCAGTCGTTCATGTGAACAATATCCGGCTGAAAAGGAATTGCCTTTAACATCTCAACCACTGCCTTGCAGAAAAGGAAGAAACGGAAGCCGTCATCCTCATAAGCATAAATATTGTCTCTGTAAAAATACCTGTCGCTCTGAACAAAATAAGTAGGAAGCTCCTTGCTGTCCGGGTCCTTCTTGATGACGCAGGTTTCATACCCCAGATCCATCCGGACCTTCATATCCGTAACATACTCTAGTTTCTTATCTATTCTTTTATAGAGAGGCATGACCCTCTGCACTTCATATCTGCCGGTTTCCTGCAAGGCCCGGGGAAAGCTTCTTCCCACTTCTCCGAGTCCGCCTGCGTTGGCATAGGGGGCTATCTCAGCGGTTACATATAAAATCTTTATTTTACGTTTCATATTAGTTTATCCTCTGCTTTAGCGGCATTTATTAATAGAAAACCTGCTTAGGCAATGGTAAAGCAGGTTCCAATGATAGTTATGGATATGTTATCAACTACATTCTATCATATTGTTTTATATAAAGTAAGAAAATTTGTATAATTGAATCGCATCTCGCCCATACAATCGAACGATCTTGGGCGGCTTGGCATATTCGATACTTATCTGATCTGGATCTTCGATTAAATGCATTCCATTCATTTTCATAACATTTACCAAACCGGCTTTTTGTTTCCTTGGAAAGATGATATAAGCAATGCTGCTTTTATCATGCTTTAGAAGCTCCGTAATATCATTTGACAGAACATCTAATTTTATATTAAATGGCGGATCGCAAATCACATGGTCAAACTTATTCAAATATTTATTATGCATGAGCTTCGTAAGTCCTTTATATAAATCATATTTAACGAATTTCATACCGCCATTCTCTCTAAAACGATTATCCCGCTCAAAAAGTACAATATTTTTACCCTCTTGATAAGCATATCGTGCCACGGA
>DATMUM010000257.1:0-7101 GCA_035564175.1 Mobilitalea sp. | reverse complement strand
CGGGCAACGTTGCAGCCGGAAACCAGTCAATCATCCCAACGATTTATCCGGAAGTATTGATTGAAAGCGCCAGCTTTGTTACCGGTGAACCAATTGACGGAACCTATACCTTCGTACGAAGAGTTGAACCTAGTAATACATTAACGAAGCATGATTTTCAGGGTATGTATATCATTCCACCCGGAAGTTCTTTCCTGTTATACTTTTTACCTCCGGGGGAAGTACTGGTACATATCAAGATAGCATTCGGTTGGTGGGAAGAAAAAATCTGATTAATACTTCCGTGATCTATGATACAAACGGATGCCCAAATATTATCGCACTTACTGCACCTGGCCTACTGACTATTGCTTACCCATATGATACGTAAAAAGAGCATCAGCTTTCGGGCTGATGCTCTTAATGATTCTACAGCGGATAACGGGAAACGAACAGCTGGGAATTAGTACTTATCTGTTTAAAAAGGTTATCTTCTGGTTAGGATGTCGTCATCAAATGATATATATAATTATTAAAAATAAATTTTGATGCCATTTGTCGCCATTTGATAGCCTTGTAGAATAAGCCAATCATTCATTAAAAAATCGTCTACGGATAACGTAATTTTAGCATGGATACGAAATCAATATGCAACGAATTTTAAATCAAACTCAATTTTTTGAATCAAAGTATCTGGTAATTCATTTTTCTTTTCTTTCATAATATGCCTTATATAAGAAGCTTCTTGAGTGGATATTTTTCCATAACCATTACGATGATGAATTTTCATTCTAATTTTACTTCGTAAATCCTTATCATCGTAATTATATAGTGATAATAAGTAGGGAAGTCTCGACCATGAGTTATCCTGCATTAGTAATAACAAAAGATTTCTCCTTACATGCGCTATAGAACACTTATTAAATTCATTAAAAAGTTTTGATGCACCATAGCGAATCATATTGCGACGGATGGATAGATATGCTGCTTTCGATACGGAAATACGAGTATCGAATAGATATTTCCAGTAGATATCATTATCGTCACATCCCAATAATTTACTTAATGATAAAAGTGTTGTTTTAACCGTCTTTTCATTGTTGCTATTAAGAAAAGGCATTAGGAGATAAGAGTGTATTTTGTTTCCATTTTCGCCGACACCTATAATACCCATAATGGGATCCTCGCCATTTAATGCATCAATATAATAATTTAAAATATTAATTGCTGTATGCTTCTTCAGGATATAGATGGTTAGATCCCGGATAGAATGGTTGTTATCCAATAACATTATTTCTAGACCATTCCAACTGTTTTTAACTTTATCATATTTATGTTGCAATGAATTTATCCTAACACTACTGTTTTTGTTATTCATATACAAATCTAATTGTTCAATTGTAGATTATATGTAGCTAGGATTCGGCTTATTATTATGGATTTACAGTAGCTGTGTTTTTCCTTTTCTAATAATATATTAGCTTCATCGATACTAAGTAACGGTTTAGCAAATAGCACCTTATAAATAGATTTTCTCGTACTAAAATTATACTTACATAAATTGAACCATTTGATGAGATGGAGATCCGTTTCAACTTTATTAATTAACTCATTTTGTACGGCATCTAGCTCTTCTGTCCCTCTCCTTTGTGATTTCTTAACTTTGTCCCAAAACTGCATAGAAGAAAATATTTCAAAAACAGAACATAAATTAACTTTTTCAATAATAAGTCTGAAGGCGAGATCTCTTACCTTGTCGACCCAATCATTCATTCTTAGGATCAGATATGGCAAGGTTCCATCATATTTAGCCAGTTCTAGAATACATTTCTCTCTAAAATAACCATTCGGATGGAAGCTGCCTAAAATCAAAATCTTTTTCTTGTCTTCAATATCATTAATTAAATTCTTCAAATTTAAAATACTTACATCACGCCAATCGATAGACCACTCTAGGGAGGTATACTGCCTGAACCGTTCATCGAGCTTAATCATTTGACTCTCAGTAAAGGGCATTAATATTTTCCCGATTGCTTTTCCGGCTTCTTCAATCAAAAAGTTATCAGTGGTTGCAAATGCACCAAATACTATATGAATATAATTGATATTGCCGCTATTCAATTCTCGAATAGCATTAATAATAAGCTCGTAATTTGCCTTTTTAATTCGATTTTCTTGGTCTTTACTCTTTTCATTTTTCTTCCAAAACATGATTAAGCCTCTCACATGGTGATTTATTTTTATTATACAACTGTGATTTCCATATATCAACAAGGGAATAAGGATAACTTAATGACATTGGTTTTGCAACACGCCCTATCATTGACTAAGCAGATAAAAGGGAATAGAATTCAAATTCAATTCCATCTACATTTTATATCTAATTTGTTTGAATTAATAAAGGTTTTTAAGATACTAAAGCACTAGTCACCTGAGAACTATTCAAGTTAATCTATAGAAACTATTAACTAAAAATGGAAGCTAGATGTATCTTTTCTATTTCTTAAAACCAACACTTGTGGTAAAATATGTATACTTTAGAAATGAGACTGTGGGAGGTACCTATGGAAAACGATCAGGAAAAACCAATGGTGAGAAAGGAGGTTTTACCGTGGAAGATGCAACCAAACAGAAGGATACAACAAATTTAAAAGAAAAGAAAAAGATAAATAGTAAAGATAAGAAAAACAAAAATGAAAAGGATAAAAACCCTTTACATAAGGACTATCCTCTTCGATCCAACCTGAAATTCATCTTTGGCACGATGTTTCGGGAAGAAAAGGCTCTCAGATATCTGATCCCAATCGGTATCGTTGTAGCCCCCATTATGAGCTACTTCTGGACCTTTATTTCCAGAGATGTCATTGAGTTAATCACCAAAGAACAGGATTGGCAAGCTTTGGTGCCGCTGATGCTGACCTTTGCCGTGATTATTATGCTAGCCACCGTAATGAATACCTATTACTGGTCCAGCACCTGGTTCCGATATATTGGGGTACGCATGCATTTGATGACTAAGTTGAACCGGAAGGCCATGACGGTGAACTTTGAGCATCTGGAGAATTCGGATGTCATGGATGCCTTTCGCAAAGCACAGAACTCTAGCGGCGGCAATGAACAGGGCATCGAGGGGATGATGCGAACTGGTGTGGAATGCATGTCGAAGATGGCGGTGGCGTTCGTGGGCTTTGTTATCATGGGAACACTACATCCGATTATTTTAGTTCTGCTCTGTGTGACGGCGGCGTGTTCTTTTGTGATGAATGACAGGGTTAATGCCTACACGAAGAAGACGGTCTGGGATGTGCTGGCACCCTGGTGGCGTAAGAACAGCTACATGAACAATATCAGCACAGAATTCAAAGCCGCCAAAGACATTCGCATGTTCCATCTTACGGAATGGTTACTCTCAAAATGCCGGGAGTTGAATGAATATCGTTACAACATGCAGAAGAAAAATGAGCGTAATTGGTTTTTTGTCGGGGTATTTGACAACGTGATGTGGGCGCTTTCCCAAGTGGGGATCTATGCCTTTATTATCCATGCAGTTGTCAAGAGAGACGTATCAATTGCTAATGCGTTTCTTTATGTAACAACTGCACAGACATTCTATGACAGCATCAGCTCGGTATTGAAGAATATTTCCGGATTGCGTCAGAGGAATCGTGAAGTAAGTGATTTCCGAAGTTTTCTCGACTTTGAAGGAGGGGATTTGGAGGATGACGGGCTTCCGGTTCCGGAATGTAATAAGTACGAGTTTATATTCGAGAATGTATCCTTCTGTTACCCGAAGGCAGAGAAGTATGCATTAAAAGAATTGAATCTTACGCTGGAGCCGGGGGAACGGCTGGCTGTGGTGGGTCTCAACGGCGCAGGCAAGACAACCTTTATTAAGTTGCTGCTCCGTCTCTATGAACCAACCAGTGGTCGTATCTTATTAAATGGGGTGGATATCCGGACCTATCAAAAGAGAAGCTATTACCATTTATTCGCACCTTTGTTCCAGGAAGTGGAGTTGTTTGCATTTCCCCTTGCAGAAAATATTTCTATGGATACACCGGAGAATACCGATGTGGCACGGGCAGAGGAATGCCTGCATATG
Organism: Mobilitalea sp.; assembly: GCA_035564175.1. Taxonomy (GTDB): domain Bacteria; phylum Bacillota; class Clostridia; order Lachnospirales; family Lachnospiraceae; genus Mobilitalea. The sequence continues at coordinate 3,020 of DATMUM010000257.1, read as the reverse complement.
GCGGGCTTCGGCAATAAATTAAAGGATCTTCCCAAAGGAGTGCAGACCGAGGTTCTCAAAGTCATTGATGAGGAAGGTTTGGATTTCTCCGGTGGGGAACGCCAAAAGCTGGCTTTGGCCAGGGCTCTGTATAAGAATGCACCGGTAGTTGTCCTTGATGAGCCGACAGCGGCCTTAGATGCACTGGCGGAGTATGAGTTATATCAGAACTTTGACCGGATGATCGGGGACAAATCAGCTATTTACATAAGTCACCGGCTCAGCTCAACCAGATTCTGTGATCATATCGCCATGTTCATGGAAGGGCAGTTGGTGGAATACGGTACCCACGAAGAATTGTTAAGAAAGAATGGGCCTTATGCAAATATGTTCGAACTGCAGGCACAGTACTATATAGAGGATGGAGAGGTGAATGATGGCGAAGAAAATGTCGAAGGCATCGGAGCGTGACAAGGGGCGGAACCAAAACTCCGATGAAGCCAAAGCGGCCGGGGCGAAATCAAAAGGACATGTGAAACGCTCCCTAATATTTATCCTAGGGCTGGCCTGGGAGAAGAAACCTATCTTATTCCTGGTCTACTTTATTCAATTAGTAGTCGAGGTAAGCAGAACCATGCTGACTGTAATTCTGCCGAAATACATCATTGACTACCTGATGGAAGTACTGCAGGGGAAACCCTTCAATGAGGTACAGTTTAAGCTGTTGCTGACCATTGGAATATTGATCGGGTCCCATTTTCTGTGTAACGCCATCGCGAACTTAACCAATGCAATACGCGCTTCCTACGGAGAGTGGTTCAACCGTTACTTAGAAGAAGATTTAGCGCGCCATGCCATGACCATGGACTTTGAACATACGGAGGATCCTGCGGCCTTAGACCAGTTGAATAAGGCAAAGGAAGGAATCAACTGGTACAGTGGAGGTGTGGTAGGAATTCTGACGAACTTTTATACGGTTGTCATGAATGTATCCGTGCTAATCGGAATCGTAACGATTATCGTTGTTGGCTGTCCGTGGCTGCTCCTGATTCAGGGAATCAGTTTGTGTGTAGTAACTTACTATAATTACCTCAATAACAAGATTGAGGTGCAAAGCTTTCTTGAACTTTCGGCATTGAATCGTAAATTTGGTTATTATTTTTATCAATTAGCGGATTTTCGCCTTGGGAAGGATATTCGGCTCTATGATAGTGTGGATATGATGGGACAAAAGGCGGACGAAGAGAACCGCAAGATGTTGAAAGTATGGGCGAGGCGCATGACACGTCAACGCCGCAACTCCTGGAAAATGGATATTGTCAACAGTCTGAGGGATAGCGCTTCCTATTTCTACCTTGGAGCACTTGCCATTATGAAAATCATAACAATCGGTGATTTCACCATGTATTCCAGTGCGGCTGGAAATTTCTTCTGGGCCTTGTTTCGCATAGTGAGTGGCGTGCAGGAGGTTGTGAAACGCTGCAACTATATTCATGAATACATTGTATTTCTACAGTATCCGATGGTCATGGAGAAGGGCGATGGAGCGGTAGAGGAAGCAGAGCATGTCATCGAATTTCGTGACGTAAGCTTCAGATATCCTAGAACCGACCGTTACATCCTTCGTCACGTGAATCTAAAGATTACTCCCAGTGAGCATCTTTCCATCGTTGGACTTAATGGAGCGGGCAAGACCACTTTCATCAAACTTCTGTGCCGTCTCTATGACGTGAACGAAGGGGCCATCCTTTTGGATGGGCGTGACATCAAAGAATACTCCGATGAAGAGTACCGCAAGCTATTCGCAGTCGTATTCCAGGACTTTCAACTGTTTGCTTTCAGCCTGAAGGAAAATGTGGCACTGGATCAAAGTTCTGAAGCAGTGGAAGAAGAGATAGAGAAAGCGTTGGTCTTAAGTGGAGTCTACGAAGATGCCGTGAAGCTGGAGAAAGGCCTGGATACCGTTATCTATAAGAGTTTTGATGAACAGGGGACGGAGCTGTCCGGCGGACAGCGGCAAAAGGTTGCCATTAGCCGTGCCATGTACAAGGATGCACCTATTGTTATTCTGGATGAACCCACCGCAGCGCTGGATCCGATGGCAGAGTACGAGATTTATCGTAAATTCAATGATCTGGTCGGAGGGAAAACAGCGATTTATATTTCACATCGATTGTCCTCCTGCAAATTCTGTGACCGCATTGCCGTGTTCGCAGAAGATCATATCAAGGAGTATGGAACACATGAGGAACTCATTGAGTATGATGAAGGGATCTATGCTACCATGTTCCGAGCTCAGGCGGGGTATTATGTGTAGGGGGTGAAAGGTTGTATATTGAATAAAAGATGCTCGCCAGAGGGTTCGCACTTTTATTTTGCAAATTCTTATTTTATGGTTTATCAACAGGCATAAAAAATAGGTATATGTCACCTTGGCGGTGACATATACCTATTTTTTATTACAGTGGATAACGGGAATTGAACAAATACGAAACCCAAGGAAACCCTTATTTAATGCTTGTTAGATGGCAAGGACATAGTCGCCATATACAATAAATTAGAGTTATATCATATTATTTATTTCCATTTTGGCAGTCGCTTGGTAGCCTACCGTGTTTATAAAATAATTTAATTAAAAATTGTTGTTTGATGAATTTGTGTATGTTCAAAATATACATAACAAAAATAATTTTACAAATACTAAAATATGTAATATAATATATTCAAGCTAATAAGAACGAACTATTTTTCAGATCATTTTTGTTACATAATAAACATAACAAAAAAAGCTGTGAAGTTGGTGCTTCACAGCTCATTAATCCGTGAACCGATTAGGAACTGATCACGACACTTTGAACATATCTATTATAGCATCTTGGTTCACAGATTTCAATTGTTATTTAGGTAATTGTTAAATGATTTTCACCTGAGATGTGGATAACTTTCCTCTGTATAAGGAGAGAAAATAGTTCAATTATCAGATTAGTTCCTGAATTGATATAAAACAATGAAATTTAGGCGTATTTTAATAGGCTAAAACA
>DATMUM010000256.1:0-7745 GCA_035564175.1 Mobilitalea sp. | reverse complement strand
CATAATTTCCTGTTGTATAGTTTTCATATTTCATTATTCCGCTAACAGTGTATTCCTTAACCTTAATTTCTGTGAATGCCTCTGAGTCTTCAATCTGATCCTGGGTGATTGTCCCATCGTTCTTAATTCTTCGGCCAATTTCCAAGGAGATCCTGTCTCCCACTTTAATGCTTCCCTGTACAACACCTGTTCCATTGTACTCAAATTTTTGCGGTATAACAATTTCATTATCATTTTTCGGCCAATTTCCCTCTAACAGTTCATAAGACAGAACATTATCCTTGACACTTCCGATCCCAAGCAGACTCAAGTAATAATGGTCTGCAAAGACGGCATAATTGCCCTCTTTCTTATCTTCTGGAATCACATCCAGTCTGGCCGAGAATGTGTTATTTATCGTTCCAACAGGTATCATATCCTTAATTGACTTTGCAACATCATTCTGATAAGTTTCATCTACCTTGACAGCGATATCCCACTTCCCACCGTAATTATATCCGTTCTCAATTTGGACATTACTATAACCCACATAAACCGCATTAACTATCAGAATAAATAGTATACAAAATGCAACGGCTAAACAGGTTAGTAAGTTCTTTCTTTTCTTTGCTGATAGAATCCGAAGTGCTATTCTAATCATTGGCATCTCACCTCATTTATGATTTGCCCATCCTGCATAAAGACAATTCGATCAGCAAAGTCTGCGAGTTCCCTATCATGTGTTACCATTACAACCGTCTGCTTATATTTCTGGCTGCAGGTTTTAAGCATCTTTACAACATTTATTGCATTAGAATAATCTAGATTACCGGTAGGTTCATCAGCTAAAATTACAACTGGTTTAATCATTAATGCTCTGGCTATCGAAACTCTCTGCTTCTCTCCTCCTGAAAGCTGCGCTGGATATTTATTAAGCTTTTCTTTCAACCCTAAGTCTGTGACTATTTCATCAAAGTAATTCTTATCATAATTTCGTTTATCAAAAACGAAAGGCAATATTAAGTTTTCATGTACTGTTATTTCTTCTACCAGATTATAGTTCTGAAATATAACCGCAACTTTTCTTCGTTTTATTTGTGCCAATTGCTTCTCGCTTAATTTCGATACCAATGTGTCATCCAAGTAATATTCCCCTGTATCCGGAAAGTCCAGTGTGGCTAATATATTTATAAGTGTTGTTTTTCCACATCCGCTTCTCCCCATGATTGCTATGAATTCATCGCTTTGTGCACTAAAATTTATAGAATTCAAAGCAATTACTTCACTTTCACCATCTCCATACTTCTTAACCAATTCTTTTGCATTGATTATCATACTTATCCTCCATTATATGTCAATTATATTAATCGATAAGTCAACCAAATTATCATAAATTTAACAAAAGGTGGCTTTTACACCACCTTTTGACAAACATTATCTCAACTAATAATTAACGGTAATCCCAAGTTGTATAAGCAACATCCGATGTACCTTTTACATATGTCCACTGATCCAACCAAACCATTTGATTTGGTTGTAAATCCAGAGTAACATAAACTCCTAAGTATGTACTCTCATCCTTTTTTGCAACAGTTTCCGGATTCGAGGTAATAATTTGACCTCCACCTATATTGCATAAGGTTTGACAGTTAACGTATAAGAGCACACCATAATTAGAACTTGGTGTAATGTAGGAGCAGTCGTCCCCTGTAGTTTTATATTCTACAGATGACCTTACATGCGTCCCGTTACTAGGAAGTGTTGACATAAAAGTGGTTGTTGCTGCATTAGCTAGCGTCCCTCCAAAAATCAGGCAACTCATAACTATTAGCGTAATCAATACTTTTACTTTAAATACTTTTACCATAACTTTTTACTCCTTTCGCTTTTTTTTAGAATAATCATTTTTGAAATTCTTATTAATAAAAAGTAAGTAATTTCTACTTAGCTTTATATTATGTTAATAGATAATACTCGCTTTTCTAAATATCGCTTACTTTTATGATCAAGTCTTATAATAATTTATTTTGAACTTTCTAGAAATATGTCTTATTACAATAATCTTTTACCATATACTCCCATATTAGCATAGCCATATTTATTTTACAATTTTAAAAGGTCGACTTTATCTCACCTGAATTGACACAATTTTAATAACCAATTATCATTATATCCAAACAGCCTCGGATTCTTTGATCCGAGGCCATCTTCTCCTATTTCCGCAAATCTTTGTCAGGCTTATAATCTTGCTTATCAATTTGCCTTTCCAACATATCAATGCTTCCCTGTATCTGTTCCAAGGTTCCAATTCGATTCTCTGAACATATTTCATCTTTCAAATTCTCGACTCGATATATTGCCTTTGTTTCAATGCTTCTGAATCCTTCTAACTTATACGAATATCCGTCTGGATCATCTCGAAATACTGGAGCCACTTCGCCCATACTTGTATTCCATTTCATTAACCTTGGAAACCAGCAGAACCCTGCTTGAACAATTTCTTTAAAGGATAATAGCAATCGCCCTAATTCTGATAAAATGCCTCGATTCCAGTTTCCCCCGACAATGTTTTCACCTCTTTCTACTGTATTTGCGAATAGCTCGACTGCAGGTTGAAGTGGTAAATAATTTTGTATCATTCTTTTGATAGCATCAATCAATTCTAGAAACGCATTCTTTTCCTTTATCTCATCATCGTAAACTCTAACAACAGCCCTTTTTATTAACAAATCATTATCCAGCTTCTTTGCAATCTCTTTCTTATCCGTCAGTTCATATTCAAGCTCTCCACTCTTTTCAGAATATTGCACCTCCAGCACTTTTAATTGCCGTTTAGCAGAATCTATAGATTTTGATGTCTGTTCCTTTTCGAATCTTAACTCTTTAAGATTCTCAAGTTCCTGCTTTATCTTATACTCTGCCACAGATAAATCATGGTTTCTGCCTTTCTTTTTTTCTCCAATCATCTCTTTTATATTAAATCTAAAGCATGACCTGACTTCTTCACGAAGTTTATCTTGCAATATAGTTGACAGCGTTGATGGTGTAAATACATTTCGCTTTGACACCTTCTTTGATAACCCTTTCTTCGCGCCACTCCAAACTGGTACTCCCACGACATGCATATGTGGACTAGCTTCATCAAAGTGAATTACAGCATTTGCAACCTTGAAATCTGGTAAATTTTCTCGTAACCGGGATAGTGTATATCTATATACGCTATACATTTTATCTTTACTTTCTTCATGTTCCTCCCAGAATTCCTTATCTCCACATTGAAAAATAATCTCGACCGCCATATCCTGATCCAGTTCCGCTACATGATCAAAATAATCATCAATTCTCCTGTCCTCTCGTTTCTGATTATCATTGTATTTTTTGACTACATCGTCAAACTCTTCATAATAAACATTTCTGACATCCTGATATAGATTATCTGTTCCAACTAATAATTCAATATTATTGGAGCTATATTCATCGGATTTATACTTGCGAAGATTATGTTTTGCCACCCCCTGCAATTTACTCTTACTTGTTATTGCACTCTTACCATTACTGATATGCGCTGAATACGAAACACTCCCCATTCATCTCCTCCTCTTATTTGTTTATCCTTCGGAGCAGCGCTGTTATCATCTTCGCTCTGCCGAAGATGATAACCCCCTAGCACTATTGACACATCAATAGTGCGGGGGCTCTCCGAGGGTTATCTATATATTATCATATATAGATATCTGTACTTACCATATTTCACTCGACCCTAGGGCCTTTCTCTCTTCTCCTGTAGCTTCTGCATTCAGCATATCTGCGAGTTGCCTCTGCTTGTTCGGATATAGATGACCATATACATTCATCGTTGTGTTCACCGATTCATGACCAACTCTTTGTGCTATTACTAGTGGTTGAACTCCTTTCTCTATTAGTAAGGCTACATGGGAATGTCTTAGGTCATGAACTCGAATTCCTTCAATCCCTAGCTTTTCAATTTTTCTCTTAAGCTTCTGTTGTATCGCCCGATCTGTTACTGGGAAGATTCTGTCTTTGGGAGCCACCTCATAAATCTTAGATACATACTCTTTCAATTCCTCTTGGAGAAATTTCGGGATGGTTACCTTACGGTTTGAACTTTCGGTCTTTGGCGGGGTTATAATATCCTTCTTGCCTATTCTGAAATATGTCTTTGTAATTGAGATTGTCCCCGTCTTAAAATCCATGTCCTCATAATATAGGGCTAGTAATTCGCCAATTCGGCATCCCATCCAGAAAAGCATTTCGAATATCACTTTATACATTTCTTCGCCCCGGTTAAACTTTTGAATGAAGTACTCAAATTCATTCTTCGTCCAGAAGTTCAGTTCTTTGGCATTTGATCTTCCCATCTTTTCAATTTTCTTGCAAGGATTATCTTTCAATCCATAGTACCTTTCTGCGTGATTGAAAATTGCCGTTACCTGATTTTGTAACATCCTCAGATAGGTTTCCTTGTACCCCATGGCTATCATTTCATTTTGCCATCTCAGAATGTCCGATGGTTTTACTTCATTCATCCTGAATTTTCCGAAGGTTGGAATTACCTTCGCATCTATCATAGCCCTCTTTGTCATGACCGTTCGCTCTTTCAATCTTCCTCGTTTATCGTTAAAATAAACTTCCACAAAAGATTTCAAATTCATGTCCAGATTTGCCTGTTGAACTTGAAGATACTCCCGTTCCCAATTCTGTGCTTCCTTCTTGGTCTTAAATCCCCTTTTTAACTTTGTTTTACTTTCATCCCTCCAATCCTTATAGTTAAATTTGCAATACCATGTGTTTCTTTCTTCATCTTTGTATGCTGGCACCTTTACATCCTTCCTTTCCCTGGTTATCGATTTGTAGTGGGTAGGAAGTTCAGCGAAATCCCCTATAATGCACTGACTTCCTACCTGCGTAAAATTTCTCTTTTATTTACAGTTATTTTGTTCTTGGTAGCCATAGCACTTCTTTGCAAAATACGATTTGGGAATTCTTCCGGCTTTCGTAAAATACCCCATCTTCTTAAGCTCGGTATTCCAATCTCGAATAATTGCGTAGGCTGTTGATTCTGCGATCTGAAGTTCTCTTGAAACTTCTTTCGCTGATAAATACGTCTGATTCATGTGTGCCTCCCCCTTTCATATGGAGATCATCTGCGACTTCAATAACTTTTCTGACTCTACAACTCTCCTTCTTATAAGTAACATATATGTTACTCTTTGTAAGTTTGATTATACAGTAACATTATTGTTTCTGTCAATGGAGTTTGCAAAATTTATTTCCATTATAAAATTTAAGTTGTCATACAGTAACTTTTATGTTATTGTAGTTTCAGAAGCATTTTAGTTACTACTGCTAGGTGAAAGGTGAAATGATATGGCTATCGGTGAACGAATAAAACGAATTCGGATTTTTCGAAAGATGACTCAAACTCAACTTGGGGAGGCAGTCGGTTTGTCTGATGTTCGTATACGACAATATGAAATAGGAAACCGTACTCCAAAGGATGATATGGTACAGGCAATGTCAAAAGCTCTTGACTGCAACTATCGCTCAATTTATGAACCTACTCTCTATGCTGCAGAAGATGTGATGTATACTCTGTTTGAATTAGATGAGCATTATAATTTACTGCTCCAGGAAATTGATGACAACGAGAATAAAGGTGAGAAGCATTTAGCAGTAAGTTTCAATTATTCTTTATTGGATGATTTTCTATCCGAATGGATGAAGAAGAAAGAAGAATTAGCCTCTGGTTCAATTACCAAAGAAGAATATTTTGAGTGGAAGATTAATTGGCCAGATAACAACAAATAGCCCAAATGTGTATCAAAAATGTATCACAGAGCCTTTTTCACAAGAATCCCACTTGTAGAAAGGCTTTTTTGTTCGCTATTCTTTTCTGACATTAAAAAACCGCAACCCATTACAGAATAATGGATTGCGGTAAATTTATGATACTAGGTATCAATTATTGAATAATAGTAGCAACCTTACCGGAACCTACTGTTCTACCACCTTCACGGATAGCGAAGCCTAAACCTTGCTCCATAGCGATCGGATGAATTAATTCAATTGACATCTCGATGTTATCGCCAGGCATACACATCTCTACACCTTCAGGGAGGTTACATACACCAGTTACATCAGTTGTTCTGAAATAGAACTGAGGTCTGTAGTTGTTGAAGAAAGGAGTATGACGTCCACCTTCTTCTTTTGTTAATACGTAAACCTGTGCTGTGAATTTCTTATGGCACTTGATTGTACCTGGTTTAACGAGAACCTGTCCTCTTTCGATTTCATTTCTCTGAACACCACGAAGAAGTGCACCGATGTTATCACCAGCCTGAGCCTCATCAAGAAGCTTACGGAACATTTCGATACCAGTAACAACAACTTTACGTGTCTCTTCTTTGATACCAACGATTTCAACTTCTTCAGATACATGAAGAACACCACGCTCAACACGGCCAGTAGCAACTGTACCACGACCTGTGATAGAGAATACGTCCTCTACAGGCATTAAGAAAGGCTTATCTGTCTCACGCTTCGGATCTGGAATCCAGCTGTCAACTGCATCAAATAACTCAAGAATCTTATCTCCCCAAGGACTGCTAGGATCTTCGAGAGCTTTAAGAGCGGAACCTTGGATGATAGGTGTATCATCGCCAGGGAATTCATACTCATTTAATAAATCTCTAACTTCCATCTCAACTAATTCAAGAAGTTCAGGATCATCAACCATATCACATTTATTCATGAATACTACGACGTAAGGAACACCTACCTGACGGGAAAGTAAGATGTGCTCTTTTGTCTGAGCCATAACACCGTCAGTAGCAGCAACAACAAGGATAGCACCATCCATCTGAGCTGCACCAGTGATCATGTTCTTTACATAGTCAGCATGTCCAGGACAGTCAACGTGAGCGTAGTGTCTTTTCTTTGACTCATACTCAACGTGAGCTGTAGATATTGTTATACCTCTTGCCTTCTCTTCTGGAGCTTTGTCGATCTGATCGAATGCTACTACTTCGCCAGTACCTAATCTCTCATGAAGAGTCTTTGTGATTGCTGCTGTAAGAGTTGTCTTACCATGGTCAACGTGACCGATAGTACCGATATTACAATGCGGTTTTGATCTGTTAAATTTAGCCTTAGCCATTTTACAACGTCCTCCTTTAAATAATAAATGCTTATAAGCAAATGTTATACAACTAAGAATTTTCTCTTAGAAGCTTATACCCAGCAGATGAAAGGTTTACTTTATCTGCTTGGTTTCCCCGTATAAGGGCTTGTTTTATATTGCCTCATATGCCTAATTATATTTCAACTTAGAAATATTTTCAAGCATAAACAACTGATATAATAACTTTTTTATTACTTATTTCTTCTTTTGCTGCTATATTCCGATTAGTTCTTGCCCTTTGCTGCCAGAACCTTCTCCTGAACATTCTTCGGAACCGGTTCATAGTTTGAGAAGAACATGGAGTAAGCACCACGGCCTTGTGTTCTGGAACGAAGAGAAGTTGAATAGCCGAACATTTCAGACAACGGAACGAAACCTCTGATTAGCTTTGTTCCATTAATGTCCTCTGTACCTTCGATACGACCACGACGGGAGCTGATATCGCCGATAACATCGCCCATGTAATCCTCAGGAACAGTAACTTCTACTCTCATGATAGGCTCTAAGAGAACTGCTCCACCTTTATGCATCGCATCCTTGAATGCCATGGAACCAGCAATCTTGA
>DATMUM010000255.1:0-25758 GCA_035564175.1 Mobilitalea sp. | reverse complement strand
CCATTTTTCCAAGGTATTTTCCAAATCCCAGATGTTTATTACCAAAAATATGCTGATTAAGCTGCTTAATATTGTAGGCAGCAGCGGACTTACGCTGGAGATCTATGGAAAGGTGTATACAGATGTGGTTTTTATCAAGGGAAATCCTAAAATATCTTATCAGTTAACCCTTGATGAAGATTCCATTTCTGTTGATTATCAGGGAAAGGAAGCGGTACTTCCGATTACAGAAACAGGGGAGCTGCTGTTCTTTGAAGGAGCAATTTACCAGCCGGATGAGAAGTTTATCCGTAATTACAAGCCTTTTTACAACAGCCTTGGTAAAGATAAGGATCCGCTGATATTTCGCGGTGAAAGTAAGACCAGCTTTCTCGAGCATGTATTGCCAAGAATCAGCGAGACGATGGTTCTGGATATCCCGGAGGAGTTAAAAAGCAGATATATCAGTGCAGACATGGAGGCCAAGCTTTATTTTGATAAATATAAATCCGGTATTAAAGCGGAACTGAAATACAAATATGGTGATTATGAATTCAATTCCTTTGGAAATGCTACTGCAGGTTCCTATATTATTGTAAGGCAGCGTGAAAAAGAGGATGCTATCATCTCCGAGCTGTTACAGCAGGGATTTGTACCATATAAGAACTTTTATTTGTTGAAGGATGAGGATAGGATCTATGAATTCCTATCCGGAAGGGTGATGGAGCTGGAATCCAAGGCTCAGCTATTTTACTCCGAAGACTTTAGAAGACTTGGAATTCGAGCTCCCGGAAGCTTTAAAGCAGGAGTCCGTATGAACTCTGAATTTAACATGCTGGAGCTGGATATGGATTTTGATGAGGTTCCTAAGGATGAACTGAAGGAGCTCCTTCATTCTTATCAGATCAAGAAGAAATATTACCGACTGAAGAATGGCAGCTTTATCAACCTTGAGGATAAGACCATCAGTGAAGTGTCCCATATCTTAAATTCCCTTAGCATAAATGATAAGAATTTGAAGGAAGATGCACTACTGCTGGAAAAGCAGCATGCGGTGTATCTTAGTAAGGCATTTTCCGAGCGGGAATTTGTGTTTGAGCGTGACAGGGACTTCATAGCACTGACCGATAAGATTCTTAATCCGGCTAAGACGGAATACAAGCTTCCCGACGGAATACTGGCTAATTTAAGACCTTATCAGCTCACCGGTTATAAATGGCTGAAAACCTTAGCAGATAACGAACTTGGCGGAATTCTGGCTGATGACATGGGCTTGGGTAAAACGCTGCAGTCCATCGTGTATATTGCCTCTGGAATAGATGAGAAAAATCGAGCTCATAACCTGATTGTCTGCCCGACCTCATTAATATTTAACTGGCAGGATGAAATAGAGAACTTTGCCCCGCATTTAAAGGCACTGGTTATTACCGGAACACCGCCGGAACGCCAAGAATCAATAGCAGGATATAAGGATTATGATGTACTGATTACCTCATATCCATTGATAAGGAGGGATGTTACTCTCTATGAGAAAATTGACTTCCATACGGTATTCATCGACGAAGCCCAATTTATTAAGAATGACTCCTCGTTGAATGCGAAATCGGTAAAGAGATTACGTGCGAAACATCGATTTGCTCTCACAGGTACGCCAATTGAGAACAGCTTATCCGAGCTTTGGTCCATATTTGATTTTATCATGCCGGATTATCTGAACAGTCATTCCAAATTCGTGGAGCTATATGAGAAGCCAATCTTAAAAGAAGATGCGGCTGCTTTGCAGGATTTACATCAGCATATTGAGCCTTTCATCCTTCGTCGTATGAAGAAGGATGTATTAACGGAATTGCCGGATAAATATGAGACGAAGATGCTGACAGAGATGTCGGAAGGCCAAAAGCTGGTTTACCTGTCCTATCTGGAAAATATCCGAAGTGAAATTCATTCCGAAATTGAGGAAAATGGTGTTGAGAAGAGCAGGATGAAGATCCTTGCAGCACTTACCAGACTTCGTCAGATCTGCTGCCATCCGTCCACATTTCTTGAGAATTATCAGGGGGGTAGCGGTAAGCTGGAGTTACTTATGGAGGTTATTCCGGAAGCGATTGCGAATGACCACCGAATCCTGGTATTTTCTCAATTCACCTCAATGCTTCGTATCATTGAGAATGAGTTAAAGGATCTTGATATTCCTTATTTCTATCTGGAGGGTTCAACTCCGACGGAGGATCGTAACGATTACGTTAAGAGATTTAATGCCGGTGAAGGTAAGGTGTTCTTAATCTCCTTAAAAGCAGGAGGTACCGGACTAAACCTTACCGGTGCCGATACCGTTATTCATTATGATCCCTGGTGGAATCCGGCGGTGGAGGATCAGGCAACGGATCGTGCCTACCGTATCGGACAGCAGAATAAGGTGCATGTGATGAAGCTGATTACCAAAGGAACGATAGAAGAGAGGATCTTTAAGCTGCAGAGAAAGAAGAAGGAGCTTTCTGATTCCATCATCAGTTCCAAGGAAGTATTTATTAACACACTTTCCAAGGAAGAGCTGGAAGAATTATTTGCTCCGATGTAGGATTATTTTTTATCTTATATAAAACAATATATTAATAAATATTCAACGAAAATGCCAGTATGAGTGTTCTTGTCATACTAGCATTTTAATTTTGATTTGTAATAAAAATGACAAGCCTGTTCAAAAATATGTTCTGGTACAACTTACCATTTTCCATATATTGCGATATTCTATTATTAGAACAACCGCGTACAGAGTAGTTATCCTCTTTCAAAATTATGAGTTGAAAGGGGGTGGGATCTATGAGAACATATGAAGCCATATCACTGATGTTGACATTTGGTCTTCTTCTTATAGCGTTAATTACCTATCTTGATAGGCATAATAAACCCAAAAAATAACTGCTCATGTCCTTAGCCAGACGAGCAGTTATTTGATACTCTATAGAGACTAACCACTTTGGGCGGTTGTTCTCTTCTTTAACAATAATATAACATAAATCCTTCTATGATTCAAGTTGATTCATCATAATAGGAATTATGGGAATGTTCCATTTAACTAATCCTTTTCATGATAATAATATTACTATCAGATAATTACTCTGCGAGATTTGGTCTGACACTGACTTCACCGGACAGTAGTGCTTCCCTTGTCATATCCTCGTATTCAACAACTAGGCGGGCTTTCTCGTCGATATCGACGGCTTTTGCAGGTATGCTTTCTTTTCCCTTCAATACGAGAATCGATTTACCAAGTAAGAAGGAGCGCTTCCGGTATTCCTCCAGATAACGACGGTCAGTCATGGAATTCATGCATTCAGCGATATGATTCAGTACTTCAGCGACCAGCATGGAGGTTACCGGGGTACTATCCGGTTTATCATGGAACACAGAACCTGCAACCTGTTTTATATCATCGGGGAAATCCATTGTTTCTATATTAATTCCAATTCCGACAACTGCATATTCCAGACCGCCGCTCTCGAAATTAAGAGAAGCTTCCGTCAGTATTCCGCATACCTTCTTATCATCGACAAAGATATCATTTACCCACTTAATTAAGGCTTTCTTTTTGGCTACTGTTTCAATGGCTTGAGATACTGCAACAGCAGCTGCTGTAGTAATTAACAAAGAATCCTCCAGAGTAACCTTCGGGCGTAATATGATGGAAAAATATATTCCGGTGGAACTCGGAGAGTAGAAAGTTCGTCCCATCCGTCCCCGTCCTTCCGTCTGTTCTCTTGCGATAAGGACGGTACCTTCTTTCGCACCTTTTGCCGCCATTTCCTTTGCCAGGGTATTGGTAGAAGTTACACATTGCCTGACGTCTATTAATAAACTGGCTGCTGAACCTTTTAGTAAGGGTACAATACTTTCAGCTGATACAATATCATTGTGAGAAAGAAGACAATAACCTTTGTTGGTTACGGCTTCAATACGGTAACCATCCTTCTGCAAAGATTTCACTGCTTTCCATATGGCGCTGCGGGTAACATACAGTTCACCTGCAAGCTTCGCACCATTCACGGATTTACCACGATTTTCTTCTAAAATCTTTAATACCTGTTGTTTTAATTCCATAGTCATTGTCCTTATCAAAAATATAGTCATAAATAATGAACAGAATATGCATAGAATAATAAATTCAATATCATATTACAGCTTCAGTATAACATAACAGAAGAGATTGTCAACTGTACCAGTACGAAATGTCGACAATAAGAACTTCTCCCTCAAGAGGACAAAATGTATAAATGGTTATATAATAATATCAGGGGCTTACCCATAGGAAAGGAGTTCTTACGAATGAGATATATAGATGAGTTTCTGCATTTTTTAGACAATTCCACATCACCCTTCCAGGTGGTGAAAAATAGCAGTGAGATATTAGAAAAGGAAGGCTTTGAACGTCTTTCATTTGAAAAAGAATGGAGCTTGCAAAAGGGCGGTTCCTATTATGTGAATTTATACGATACAGCCCTGTATGCTTTTAAAATCGGGAAAGACATCAGCGATGAGGACATGATGCTGCGAATGGCGGCTGCGCATACGGATTTTCCTTCCTTTCGTATTAAGCCGAACCCAATCATGAAAGAAAAGAGTTACATAAAACTGAATACAGAAGTGTATGGTGGAATGATTCTAAGCAGCTGGTATGATAGAGCACTATCCATTTCTGGAAAAGTAGCCTTAAAGAGTAATCAGGAATTTAAACCGAACGAAGTTCTTGTAGATGTTAAGAGACCTCTTATGGTAATACCTAACCTTGCAATCCATTTAAATAGAGAAGTCAATAAAGGTGTTGAAATCAACAGGCAGACGGATATTCTGCCATTACTTGGCATGTCGGAGGATAAGGCTGCAAGTTATCTAAAGCACCTTCTGGCAGAAGAATTAGAGGTTGAAGAAGATGAAATAATGGATTTTGATTTGTTTATCTATAATATGGACAAGGCAAAACTCGTTGGTGTCAATGAGGAATTTATCTGCTCACCGAGACTGGATGATTTAACTTCAGTTTATGCATTACTTCAAGGTATTCGTGGTGATGTTTGTGAAAAGGATATTCATCTGGCTTGTCTGTTTGACAACGAAGAGATAGGAAACCGGACAAAACAGGGCTGCGAGACACAGTTTACCAACATTTTGTTAGAGAAAATAATCGAAGGCTTAGGCATGAGGAGAACAAAGCTCTTTGAAGCACTGTCAAGAAGCTTTATCCTTTCTGCCGATGTGGCGCAGGCATATCATCCGAACTTTACAGGTAAATATGATTCAACCAATATCGCGGAATTGAATAAGGGAATTGTTTTAAAAATAGATATACCGCAAAGATATGCCTATGATACAGGGGCAATCGCTATCATACAGCAGTTATGTGAGCAGAATGATATACCTTATCAGAAATTTGTGAACCGTTCGGATGCAACCGCCGGAAGCTCCATGGGACCTACCTTATCCACGTTAATTCCTGCCAGGGCGTTGGATATCGGAGTTCCTATATTAGCAATGCATTCGGCTTCTGAAACAATGGGCACCAAGGATGAGGAGAGTATGATTAAACTGATGAAAACCTATTTTTCGTCTTCAAGATAATAGTTCAGTTATGGTTTAGCAGCCGTTTATGTAAATGATAAAGAGTTTATTTTAAAGAAACCGATTACAGCTTAAGATATCTCGATGCAGGGTTTGAGGATGACGGAATATATTTTTGAGTTATAGTCTATGATATGAAGCATAATTATTAATCATTTTTATATAAATATTATTGAATAATAGGTAACCGCTCTATATGAAACAGCGAAAATTTAGTAATGGGAGAGTATAACATGAAAAAAAGATTCAAAGTATTATTTTCAGTAATCTTAAGTTTTGTTCTTGTACTAAGTTTTTCACTTACAGCACTGGCAGCTACCTGGTCATCCTCGGACCAGTGGGCTACCTGGACTAATGGAGGTTATACTTTATATAATAATATCTGGGGTAGCGGAGCAGGATATCAGGCAATATGGGCTAATAGCTACAGTAATTGGGGAGTATGGGCACAGCACCCTGATACCGGAGGTATTAAATCTTATCCTAACGTAACAAAGTCCATAAGTAAATCATTATCCTCCTTGACGACTTTAAAGAGCAGCTTTAATGTTACCCGGCCTAACAGCGGAGCTTATGAAACCACATATGACATCTGGACGAATGGATCAACCTATGAAATTATGTTATGGATGAACTCGAATGGAGCGGTTAATCCTATCTCCTATAACTGGAGTTCCTCCGGGAAACCGATAGCAGTTTATACAAATGTGTCGGTTGGCGGACATACCTGGAACGTATATCAGGGCAGTAACGGATCCAATACGGTATATTCCTTCGTGAGAACCAGTAATACCAACTCAGGAACTGTTGATATCTTAGCTGTACTTAATTGGATTAAAAACAAAGGCTGGTTCAGCGGCACTCAGACTGTGAATACAGTCCAATTCGGCTTCGAGATCACTTCATCCAGTGCCGGATCAGACTTTATTTGCAACAGTTATTCTGTAACCAGTAATTAAAGAATTATAAATAGAGCGGTTATCATTATTTTTGAATGTAAATATAAAGTATCCTACTTGTTCTGTTCAGGGGTTGTTTTAACTAATTGATAAATTAGTGGAAAGCAGCTCCTTTTTAATACCCCGAAATCCTAAAATATAGATTCTGCAGCTTCTGAAAATGGTATATTGTAGAAATTGAACATTACGAGTATCTCAACCTTCCCGCAATGAGATTCATTGACTTTGATTCTGAAACACACGGAATGGGAGGCTCAATTTTTGCGAAAATATTTACATAAAAAGAGTAGGGTACATTTTCGGTACTCTACTCTTTAAAGAATTTACAGGGTATATATCTTGACTAAATGACATTGATAGAGATAGACGACTTAAAAAGATGACTACTCTATAGATTCTGTTTATCACGTAATTCTTCCTTTTATATTATAATTTAACTGATTTATTCCTGATCAAAATTCTGATTATAATATTCTTCAATCAGACGATCAAGATATGCAAGGTTTTGAGGACCAAATTCCTTAATCAGCATCTCTTTAATCTTATCGATTGCCTTCAGGTAATTCAATTCATCGGAGATATTATCGTTATGAATGGAAGAGAGAAAGCTTTCTGTAATATTATTCTCTAGCCATTTATTGATTTCTTCGGTAAGTTTATTCTCAGCAGCGATTTCTGCCTGAACCTTCTTTGCCTTCTGGTTCGTGCTAAGTGCGATATAGATAAATACCAGGAATAAGGTGCCCATTACCGTAATCGGAATCCAGCCATTTAATAAACTTAGAGTTCCAATAGCATTCAATATAACAAAGATTAATCCGAAAACGCCAAAGAAGAGAAATACCCATACGGTGCCTGTCAGATCCTTGTATTGATCCGCTTTCATGACATATACAGCCGGATTGTTATCCTCCTCCTCATCAAAGGCAGTTACCTCATCACTGGGAGTGTCTTTTTTATAGGCATCGCCTTCAGAAGCTTCTTCTTCACTATCCAGAGTCTGATTCTCATACAAATCATCATCCTGTTCCGTTGTTTCCGATGCAGAGTCAGCTAGTTCAACAGAATCCTCAGATGCTTCCGGATCCGCCACCTCTAAATCCGTCTCCTCGGAATCTTCCGGATCGGTTTCACCATTCATTGCACGTTCTCTTTCTACATAGTAGAAAGCCTGGTAGAGCTTTTTGGCCTGCATTTGTTTATTTTCGGGAATGGATACGACGTATACCTCATTCTCTTCATCATAATCCAGAGAAGTATTTAATTCTGAATATTCAAGAAAGTTTGCCAGCTTAGCTGCAACTTTCCTGTCTTCTGCCTGGAAAAAGGGGATTAAGATTTCAGCTTCTTTAATATCATCAACTAGCTCAATCTTACAGTCTGCACATTCGGTAACTCCTTCTTGGTACTCAGCTTTACAATTCGGACACCAGGGCATAATTCCATCTCCAATCTTATTATATTCATTTCCGGTAATGAAACCTTATTTAAACGTATGAATCAGACCGGATAAAGTTCAAATGAATTACAATCAGTGCCTGAAAGAAGTTCAAAATGAAATTCCTATGGAATTCATTCTGGAGTTCTTTCCGTGTGAAGATGCTTTTTCTTCACACTAATTAACATCTCGCCGTTCCTCGGCGGCACAAAACCTGAAAGAAATTCAGAATGGATTTCCTATGGAATTCATTCTGGAGTTCTTTCCGTGTGAAGATGCTTTTTCTTCACATTATTCAGCCATAAAACGGTGGAATGCTTTCTTGCCTTTCCTAACTAATAAAGCTCCGTCAGCATCAAAATCAGAGCTTGTAAATACTTTGGCAAAATCAGTTACTTTTACGTCATTCACTGTAACACCGCCCTGTTCGATATTACGTCTTGCATCGGAACGGGAGGTGGCAAGCTTTGCGTCGCACATAAAAGTGATAAGGTCTATTCCTTCATCAAAACGGGAAGCAGGGTAGGTGGTGGTCGGGATATCCTCGGATTTCATGCCGCCGCCGAACAATGCTCTGGCAGCTTCCTGAGCCTTCGTTGCCTCTTCCTCACCATGAACGATTTTAGTAATCTCAAAGGCGAGAACTTCCTTTGCGTGGTTGATCTCTGCATCCTTTAAGGCACCGAGTTTTCTAACCTCATCCATCGGTAGGAAGGTAAGGAGTCCTAAGCATTCCTCTACCTTAACATCCTCGATGTTTCTCCAGTACTGATAGAACTCATAAGGGCTGGTCTTATTCGGATCCAACCAAACGGCACCCTTCATGGTTTTACCCATCTTAATACCCTCGCTGGTAGTCAGAAGCTTGAAGGTAAGACCGAAGGCAGGCTTTTGTTCCTTACGACGGATCAAGTCAACTCCGCCAAGGATGTTGGACCACTGATCATTACCGCCCAGCTGGAGAGTGCAGCCATACAATTTATTTAATTTCCAAAAGTCATAGGACTGCATCAGCATGTAGTTGAATTCGAAGAAGGTAAGACCCTTTTCCATACGCTGCTTGTAGCAATCTGCGGTAAGCATTTTATTTACGGAGAAATGAATTCCGATTTCTCTTAAAAATTCTACATAATTCAGATCCAGCAACCAATCTGCATTATTGGCAATAATCGCATTGCCGTTATTAAAATCGATAAAGCGGGATAACTGCTTCTGGAAGCATTCTGCGTTGTGCTGGATGGTTTCGATGGTCATCAGCGTACGCATATCGGATTTACCGGTGGGATCACCGATCATCGTTGTTCCTCCTCCAAGAAGAGCAATCGGTTTGTGTCCGGCGCGCTGCATATGCATCATAGCCATAACGGTAAGAAAATGTCCGGCAGTCAAACTGTCAGCAGTTGCATCAAAGCCTATATAAAAGGTTACTGATTCCTTTCCTAATAATTCGCGAACTTCTTCTTCGTGAGTACATTGCTCGATAAACCCACGATCCTGTAGTATGTCGTAAACATTTGTAGACATGGTCTTCCTCCTTAATTATGATAAAGCTGCAAAACGGCTGAATATTAGGCAGTTTTGCAACATTTCCCCTTTTTTAGCCTAGCTAAAGACATTATAAATGAAAACATTGGATTTTTCAATGAAAAACTAATGACAAATGTCATAGTCGGATTATCACAGCAGTCACTTCCGGGATTTTATAAATTCCTGTATGATGGTTACATAAATCAAATAATGATGAATTGAAATACCTGGTAGCTGCGAGACAATAAGTTGTTGGAAATTACTACGTTCAAAGAGTTTCGCAATTATCTAAATTAATAAATCGTATGGAGGATTGATTATGTCATATTTTCTTACAGTTAAAAATCTTGTGAAAAACTATGGAGATCTTTGTGCAGTAGATAATCTCAGCTTTTATGTCAAGCAAGGCGAAATCTTCGGTTTACTGGGACCAAACGGTGCCGGTAAATCAACAACCTTAAGTGTAATCACGACCTTATCTGATTTTATTAAGGGGGAAATTGAAATTGATGGTCTGGATATCCTGAAGGATCGGATGGGAATCAAACAGATCATCGGGATGGTTCCCCAGGATATTGCAGTATATGATCATCTGAATGCGCTGGAAAATGTTAAGTTCTTTGCTTCTTTATATGGACTTCGGGGAAGGCAGCTGACAAATTCGTCGATCGAAGCTTTGGAATTTGTAGGATTGTCAGACCGGCTTGAAATGAAACCCAAGCAGATGTCCGGCGGTATGAGAAGAAGACTTAATATTGCCTGTGGTATCGCACACTCACCGAAGCTGATCGTAATGGATGAGCCGACGGTTGGTGTGGACGCCCAGTCCCGTGAGCATATCTTAAAATCCATTCAAACCTTAAGGGAACGGGGAGCCACAGTGATATATACCTCCCATTACATGAATGAGGTTGAAGAAATCTGTGACCGCATTGCTATCATTGATAAAGGGCAGCTGGTTGCCTGCGGAACGAAATCAGAGCTGGTCGCCCTGGTTACAGACGCACAATCCATTTATATAGAGACCAAAATCCCTGCCTCCTTTGAGCTGGATAGCTTAAAGAAAAAATTGCGAAATCTGCCCGATGTAAAGGCTGTTGCATTGGAAGAGAACAGTATCCGGATTGACATTTCCATCGAAAAGAGCAGTATCTCCAAGCTTCTGGAGCAGTTTTTATCCATGGGCCTGCCAGTCATTAATATAAAAACAGAGGTTCCAAATCTGGATACGATGTTCCTGACATTAACAGGACACGAGCTTCGATAAGGATCCTGCAGCCCAAAGTATGCAGATTTTGAAGAAAGGTATGGTAATTTTATGTTTAGTGTAATTGTGAAAGATACCAGGGAATTTCTACGAGATAGAGTAAATCTGTTCTTTTATATTCTTTTTCCTGTGATGTTAATATTCCTGTTAGGTAATCTGCTGGCCAATATGGATAAAGCGGAGGATGCAATCGGAACCATCCGTATCCAATATCAGAGGGATACAACGGATCCTTACCAACAGCAGGCTGTTATGAATTTTATCGGGAAAGTCAAGGAAGAAAACGGAATGCTGCAATTTGAAGAAACAAGTGATATCAAAGCCGCCAGACAACTGGCAGGTGAGGATGAGATAACCGCAGCAGTACTATTTACCGGAGATCCGATGGAGATACAGATTTATGAAGGAACAAACCAATTAAAGAATAAAGCCGTCAGTGCAATTTTCAGTAGTTTTATTCAGTCCGATAAGGCATATGAGGCGGTTTTCGAAAGCAATCCACAGGCTTTATCTGGGCTGGTGCTGACACAAGGTGAATATGTGGAGCAGAAGGACCTTGGAATTCACAGGACGATGATGGATTATTATGCTGTAACCATGCTTGCCATGGTATGCTTTATGATTATTCTGGTTGGAACCGGTGCATTCATGGGAGAACGGCAGAGCAAAACGATTAACCGTCTGATCATCGCTCCACAGAACCGGGTATTCTTATTCCTGCAAAAGATTCTTGGCATGCTACCGCAGGTGGCAATTCAGATTGTGGTTATTATGTTTATCTGTGTCGTGATATTCAAAGCCCATTATGCAGCCAATACATCGGATAATTTATGGCTTTTTCTTATGTTCTTGTGCGTTACCCTGTGCATGGTTGCATTAGGTTCAGCAATCGGCATTGTATTGAAGGCCAATCCAATGGCTGTAATTATGCCTGTATTATGGATCATGATGTTCTTTGGCGGAACTTATTCCAGGGAAATGCATGTAAAAGGCCTGACGGAAGCCATGCCAATCTATCAGATCCAGCAGGCTGCCTATGACCTTGTTATCTTCGGGCATCATGAAAAAGCGAATTATGTAATTGTTATCAGCCTACTTATTATGCTGGCAGCTTTAATCACCGGAGCCTTCCTGTTCAGCCGCAAGCAGGAAGAACGTTAACTGTCAGTCCCTTTCATAAAGCAGGAGGAGAGAAGAATGAAGAATATCATCAGATTAACAATAACAAATATGAAGAGTAACCGATTGGCTGTTATACTGTCGGTTGCAGGTGCAGTTATCTTATGCATGATGCTGACGATGTTAGGCAATATGATTGCAGGCAGAAAGACTGCCAATATATCCGTCGGCTTCCTTGACTATGACCGGAGTGTCCTGTCGGAGGATTTTAAAAACTATCTGGCCGAAGATCTGCATTACCATGTCATTGAAAATCTTACCTTTGATCAGCTTTCAGCAGAGTTGATTGATAAGAAATTATCGGTTATAATAGAGGTACCAAAGGACTTTTATCAGGAATATGCCTCCGGTAAAGAGAAAAATGTAATGATAACAACCATGGATGACTATGAAAATGCTGCCTACGTAAAAGTATATATCAACAGCTATTTAAGCAGTATCAGCGTATTGTCAAAGGGTGCCTCGGGGAATACGAAGACCTTTGACCAGCTGCTTACGGATTATAGCCGGAAGGATATTCCGGTAACCCAGACAGCAGTTACATTGGATATGAAGAGCTATGCTGACCAGGAAGGCTTTATTAATTCCATTGGCTTTTTTCTAATGTTTATTTACGCTGTCAGCGTAATCGTATCCTTTATGGTTCTGGATGATCGTTTGCTGGGTGTGTATACAAGAATTCAGGCAGCACCCGTGAAACCGGTTCAATACATCGTTGGTACAGGAATATTTGGACTGATCCTGTGTCTGATCCAGGTGGGCTTATATTGTGCCTATATCTTGGTAATGGATATCCATACCGGAGTACCCGTGCATGTTTTAAGCCTTATGATGAGTCTGTTTTCCTTGTTTACCATCAGCTTTACGTTAGCGGTAGCAGTCATGATTTCCTCAAAGAATGCGATGGTTTCCATCATTTTCGGCTTTGCAATCTGTGGCTGTATCCTTGGCGGAGCTTATTTCTCCCTGGAGCTTGCACCAAAGACCATGCAGAATATAGCACGTATTTTACCGCAATTCTGGTTTATGGATGCCTTCCGCAGACTACAGACCGATGTCAGCGCAGATATTTATCCGAATATTGTAATTCTGGTATTATTTTCGCTGCTATTCCTATTAATAGGCGCAGTATCCTTTGCACAAAACTATAAAACCAATTAGGTGGTATCTATCATGGAAAAAGCTATGCTTTATTTTATAACAAAGATTGTATCCGTACTGACTTCAATCTTTCTATTAGAAAAAGCTGATGTTGATGTAACCTTCCTGGTTATATCAACATTAAGCTTTGCCTGTGTTTTTGTACTGGAAATCCTATTAAATAAAATATATCACAATAACAGGGTAATTATGGTGACCAATGGTGTCATCCTAATTACTTGTTTTGCGTTAGGGATGGAGGTATTTCTGCCTCTCTTTGTCATCAGTGTGGTTCATGTCATCGATATGCTGACACAAGCCAGAATGTTCTATTATATTCTGACAGTTGCAATGCTGTTGATTTACATGATTTTTATGCCGGGAAGGACTGCAAGCTTGTTGATTCTAACACTGCTGGCGATGATCATTTTCAGCCGGATTATGATAAACAGGCTTCTAAAGTATCAAAGCAGCTATGAAAAGCAGAAGGAAATGATGATTGAGCAGAAGCAGAAAATTACTGATATGAAAAGCCTGATGAAAACCATCAAATACACCGTCTCGATTGAAGAAAGAAACCGCATTGCAGCCAGAATTCATGACCAGCTGGGGCATGGAATATCCGGAAGCATTATTTTGTTAGAAGCCTCCATGCTGATCATGAAGGATAACCCGGACAAAGCAGCCGATACGGTTCAGAAGGCAATTACCAACCTAAGGGAAGGCGTGGATGAGATACGTGCGTCCCTTCGTGATGAAAGAGTAGTCCGCTATCTGATTGGTAAGAATGATACTGCCGCCATGCTTGAGAAATTTAGGGTTAACTACAACAAGGCTGCAGTGTTTCATACAAGCGGTGATCTGGATATGATTTCGCTGGAAATCTGGGCCTGCATCCATGACAATGTTAAGGAATGCCTGACGAATATGCTAAAGCATTCCAATGCTGCGGAGTTTACTTTGAATATAGAGGTCTTTAAGAAAATCATAAAGGTGGAATATAAGGATAACGGTACCTCGTCGGAAGATTTTGAAAAGGGAATCGGTCTCGAAGCAATCGAGGAGCGTACCATTAATGCACATGGCAGATGCTTTTTCACAAAAGGTGAGAAGGGCTTCTGCGTCACGAATATATTTACCTATTAATTTCTTGTTATTATATGGATGGCAATAGTTATATAGTTGTTTTATAATAAGGATGTAATATAAAATAGAATTGATTTTCTTCATTATGGATGTAAAATAATAATAATAATCAAGCCGGTATCACGGCAGATCGGAGTTACGGATGATCAGGGTTCTCATAGCAGATGATGATGCAATTATACGGGAAGGCTTAAAGATGATAATCGACACACAGCCGGATATGGAATTTCTGGGGGCAGCTTCTGACGGCAGGGAGGCAGTTGATTTTTGCAAAGATCTTAAGCCAGATGTCACCATGTTGGATATCCGCATGCCTGTCATGGACGGAATTCAGGCAGCTGAGGAGATTATGAAGGAGCAGCTTTCCCTTCCGCTTTTGCTTACCACCTTTGATGAACCGGATCTGATTCTTAGAGCCTTAAAGGCTGGTGTGAACGGCTACATATTAAAAAACAGTCCCGCAGACCGCATCTTGTCTGCAATCAGGGTAATCCACACGGGAGGAACCGTATTTCAGGCTGATGTGCTGGAATTCATCCGAGGCAGGGTATCTGGTCAAACTGTCGGAACCAACCTGTTTGAAGCCCTTTTATCCCCGAGAGAGCTTGAGATAGTCAAACTGATTGCTGAGGGATTATCGAATAAAGATATCGGTGACCGATTATTCTTATCGAATGGCACAGTACGTAACCATATCAGTACAATACTGGAGAAAGCAGGCCTGGAGCATAGAACCCAGATAGCAATACAATATCTGAAAAGTAATAGTTAGAACCAAAAACGTTCACCGATAAAGGAGATTTACATGAGCTGGCAAAATGATTTACCCGACATTAATTCAAGAGGACATCTGAAAATATTCTTCGGCTATGCAGTAGGAGTAGGTAAAACCTACGCCATGCTGGATGATGCCCAGGTTCAATATCAGAATGGTGTTGATGTCATTGTCGGATACATTAAGCCGAGTATGGAACCAGTGACAGAAGAGCTGCTGAAGGGTTTACCAATTCTGCCGGTTAAGGAAATCGATGAGGACAGGAAGGAATTTGACCTGGACGGTGCACTGGAACGGAAGCCGAAGCTCATACTTGTCGATGAACTGGAGCATTCCAACCTTCTCGGAGTCAGGAACCGTAAAAGGTATCAGGATATTGAAGAGCTTTTGAATGCCGGGATTGATGTATATACTACTGTAAATGTCCAGAATATTGAGAGCCTGAATGATATTGTTCAAAGTATAACTCATGAATATGTTGAAGAGACGGTACCGGATTATATTTTTGACCATGCGGATAAAGTAAAATTAATTGATATCGAGCCGGATGAATTACTGCGGCGCCATGAAACATGCAGGAATAAGAAAAACGTGGAAGAAAATGACCGCAAGAATTGCTTTTTAACCAGAGAAAATCTGAGACTTCTCCGTGAAGTTGCCATGCGTAAAGCGGCAGACCGGATCAGTCACAATAATCTGAGTGAAGGAATACCGGCCGATAAGACAACGAATACGAAGATCCTGGTCTGTATCAGCAGCTCCCCTTCCTCTGCAAAATGTATCCGTTGGGCAGCAAGAATGGCAGACGCTTTTCATGCCCCCTGGATCGTTGTGTATGTGGAGAATAAGGATAATGAATTAGATACGGAGGAACGGAAGAAAAATTTCCAGGCTAATATAGAATTAGCGGAACAGCTGGGAGCGGAGATTGCGACCCTGAATGGTAATGACATAGCAGCAACAGTATCAAAGTATGCCAAGCTTTCCGGTATTACCAATATTGTTATTGGTAAAAGCAGAAATAAAAAGAACATAAAGTCCTTTTTTGAGATAGATTTTGAGGATAAGCTGATTTCCCTCCTGGATAATACGGAAATCCATATTATCCCTGATAATAATACAAAGAAGAAATACCATAAGCATAAAAATTACACCCTGAGGAGAAATCTTTCCTTTTCCTGGATTGACTTATTCAAAATGAGTGGTATCCTGTTAATCACAACACTGGTATCCGCTGTTTTGACGAGGTTTGATTTCTCCAATCAGAATTTGATCATGCTCTATATACTTTCTGTATTGATCATATCA
This sequence comes from Mobilitalea sp., assembly GCA_035564175.1. Classification (GTDB taxonomy): domain Bacteria; phylum Bacillota; class Clostridia; order Lachnospirales; family Lachnospiraceae; genus Mobilitalea. The sequence goes on along the minus strand of DATMUM010000255.1, from coordinate 9,427 downwards.
AGAATCACCTCCGGGTATGTCTATGGAATTATTGCATCCGTGCTATGCGTTATGATAGATAATTATTTTTTCATGGAACCCTATTTTACGTTGAATGTATTCCAGCAGGATTATCCGATAACCTTTGTGGTCATGCTTTTAACCGCTCTGTTTACCAGTACGATGACAAACCGAATCAAGACGCAGGCGGAATTTGCCCAGGATCGGGAGCAGAGCATCGAAGTTCTGTATGAAATTAATAAAAAGCTTCTGGTTACCAGAGGACTTAAGAATATTGTCAAACTGACGAATCGCTACATTACAAGGATTTTCGGCAAAGCAATCATTTTCTATACCAGTGATCCGGTCAATGGAGAAGAAGGTATCATCATGAAATCTCCGGAGGATGCGGATGTTGATTTCTTTAAATCATCCGAGGAAAAGGCAATTGCCCATTGGGTGTTCATCAATCAAAAGCGGGCTGGAGCAGGAACCGACACCTCCTCGGGTGCTAAAGCATATTATATGCCGGTTATCTCACAGGGCAATGTGCTGGGTGTCATCGGTATATCCTGTAAAAATGGATCTGTCCTAAGTCATAATAACCGGTCCTTCCTTCGAAGAATAGGTTCCCTGGTTGCTATGGCATTGGAACGCCAGCGTCTGTCTGATGAACAGAGAGCTATTTTAGTTGAGACTGAGAAGGAAAAGATGAGAAGTAACCTTCTTAGGGCAATTTCCCATGATTTACGAACTCCGCTTACGGGAATTCTGGGTGCCAGCTCAGCAATTCTGGAAAACAGGGATGCACTGGACGGCGAGACAAAGGATAAGCTCCTTCTTCACATCAAGGACGATTCCCAATGGTTGATCCGAATGGTAGAAAATCTTCTGTCCGTTACCCGAATTAACGAGGACACCGCCAATGTTACGAAGACCCCGGAGGCTGCAGAGGAGATAGTCGCTGCGGCAATTTCGAGAATAAGAAAGGGATTTCCGAATCAGAAAATCAATGTAACTGTTCCGGAGGAGCTTCTCATGGTACCGATGGATGGGACACTGATTGAGCAGGTAATCATTAACCTGATCGAAAATGCCATAAAGCATTCCGGCTTTGATACAATCATCAATGTTTCCTTAATAAAGGATAATAATATGGCCTTATTCGAGGTAAAGGATAATGGAGAAGGAATCTCAGAACAGGATCTTCCGTATTTATTCGAATCCTATGTTCCGAACGGAAAGAAGACCTCAGACTCCTCCAGAGGAATGGGAATTGGTCTATCCATCTGTAAATCGATCATTAATGCCCATCAGGGTAAGATAGAGGCTTATAACCAGGCAGAGGGTGGAGCTGTATTCCGTTTTTCGCTGCCTTTATAAATTGAAAATATGAGCCGTCATCATACGGCAGACTGGAGTTAAGGATGAATAATAACCTGTTAGTTTTATTGGTGGAAGATGAAATAGCAATCAGTAATTTCATCTCAACCGTACTTACCCATAATAATTATAATGTAATCAAGGCAGAGAAAGGAAAAGACGCCATCAAGCTAGCCACAAACCAATGCCCTGATTTAATATTACTGGATCTTGGCCTTCCGGATATGGATGGAATTGAGGTACTCAAGTGCATCAGAGAATGGAGCAATATACCGATCATTGTAGTGTCGGCAAGAGGCTTTGAACGGGAGAAGGTAGAAGCGCTGGATCTGGGTGCGGACGACTATATCACAAAGCCCTTCGGTACCTCGGAGCTGCTGGCAAGAATAAGAACTGCCGTAAGACATAATACGAGCTCCAATAAGGAGTTGCATCCGGAAACGGAAAAGGTTACTATCGGAAATCTCTGTATTGATTATGAGAAGCGTATTGTGAAAGTTGAGGATAAGGAAGTCCATCTGACGCCAATCGAATATAAAATCATCGTTCTGCTGTCCAAGAATGTAGGTAAGGTCCTGACTCATGATTATATCATGAAGGAGATCTGGGGACCTTATCTGAATGAGAACCAGACACTTCGTGTGAATATGGCTAATATCAGACGTAAGATAGAAGCTAATCCGGCAGAACCCAGGTACATCGTAACAGAGGTTGGTGTAGGGTATCGTATGGTGGATGAAGTGTAAGGAAAGCTTTTAATAATAGCGATGAGCCGGACAAAGTCTACATATGCATTAACACATTCTGGCTAGAAAATGCATATTTTTTTTTAAATGAAGTAGAAGAAGAAAACTGAATTCTAGATCCTTAATAGTAATAATTGATAAAGGAAGGGGACTCCCTTCCTTTTATAATTGGTTCTTTTGAAATTGAATCTTGGAAATAAACATTCTCCTTTGCTTTTCTATACTAAAAAGCATAAATATCACCTGGTAACAATATAATGAATCGAGAAAACAAGCTTTTCTTAGGTAACAGGAGACCAGTAATATTTGGGAGGGTGTACCCTATGGATACTAAAAGTGAGGATAAAATCGTACGCCAGATAGAAAAAAGTTTATCGAATAATATCAATGAGAATTTATTTTTGACCGGAAGGGTATTTGATCATAACAGAACCTCCGTCAATGGCAATACTGCTCTTGCGGTTACTGATAATCCTAAGAATAAGGAAGCAGAGCAGGAGGAATATCCGCTCGTTTCCAAGGATTACATAAGCGATTCGCCGATTACCATATCAAGAGCTGAGTATATCAGACAGGCCAGGGAAGCCTGCCTGCGACAGTTAAGCAATACACAGATTTACAGCAGACCTTATGATGTAAATTATATGGAACCGGTAGAAGAGAGCCCGGAGCAATTCAACAATAAGAAAGCAAAAGCTTGGAATCTGTTTCATGAGGAAGAGGCCGCTTCTAAGGAAGTCGACACTCCGCAGGAGATTGCGTCCTTCCGCTTTCTGATTATTCGCACCATATGTGCAGTCGTGTTATTCTTAACTATCTTTCTTATTGATAAATTCGAATTCACTATCGGAAATCTGACGCCGGGTATGATTCAGGAGTATGTAACCGGCAATGATTCCCTGCAGAGCCTGGAGGATTTCATCGTTACCTGGCTGAAATAAGGAAGGAAAAGGCATTTCTCATCTTGGTGTTTTGTTCGTTGTAATTTTAAAACATTTCAGTTATAATAACCGTATGCCATGAAAGTAATTGTAAAAAATATGAAAGGATTTTGCAAAATCTCTAAATTCTTAATATTGTTTATGATACCGTGAGAAGCATCATGAGCGTAAGTATGCTTAAATACTTTCATAGTGGGAATGTTAAGGATTCATAAACCTAAAAAGCAGTTCCTGGCTTTTCAGGTTTTGGTAGAACGGAGACTAGGATGAGAAAATTAGCACTTTCGGATGAAATATTATTAACTGTAGAAAAACCTGCCCGTTATATCGGCGGAGAGGTTAATATGCAGGTGAAAAACCCTGCAGAGGTGGATATACGTTTTTGTATGTGTTTTCCCGATGTATATGAGATAGGAATGTCTCATTTGGGAATCCAGATTTTATATGATATATTAAACCGCAGAGAGGATACTTATTGTGAAAGGGTATATTCCCCCTGGACGGATATGGACAAGCTGATGAGGGAGAAGAATATCCCTCTTTTTGCGTTGGAAAGCCAGGATCCGATTAAGGCTTTTGATTTTCTGGGTATTACTCTGCAGTATGAGATGTGTTATACGAATATCCTTCAGATATTGGAATTATCACAGATTCCGATCTATGCTAAGGATCGTACCGAGGAGGATCCCATTGTCATTGGCGGAGGACCCTGCAGCTATAACCCGGAACCGATCGCGGATTTCTTTGATTTCTTCTATATCGGAGAAGGAGAAACTGTTTATGATGAGATTCTGGATGCTTATAAAGAGTGGAGGAAGCAGGGTAAGACAAGAAGAGAATATCTGGAAATGGTGGCTCGTATCGAAGGAATGTACGTGCCTGCTTTCTATGACGTAATATATAAGGAAGATCAGACCATCGAAAGCTTTACTAAGAACAATACCGCAGCGCCGGATAAAGTAAGAAAACAAGTGGAAATGAACCTTAGTGAAGCCTATTATCCGACGAAGCCGGTGGTTCCTTTTATTAAAGCTACCCAGGACAGAGTTGTTCTTGAGATTCAAAGAGGCTGTATCAGAGGATGCCGTTTCTGCCAGGCTGGTATGATTTACAGGCCGACCAGGGAGCGAAGCCTCGAATATCTGAAGAAATGCGCTTATGAGATGCTTCAGTCCACCGGTCATGAGGAGATATCCTTAAGCTCCTTAAGCTCCAGTGATTACTCTAAGCTTCAGGAGCTGGTATATTTTCTGATTGATGAGTTTGGATCAAAAGGGGTTAACATTTCCCTGCCGTCACTGCGAATCGATGCTTTTTCTCTGGATGTCATGAGCAAGGTTCAGGATATCAGAAAGAGCAGTCTTACCTTTGCACCGGAAGCAGGAACCCAGAGGCTTCGTGATGTAATTAATAAAGGCTTGACGGAGGAAGCAATTCTGGGCGGCTCCATGAAGGCCTTCCAAAGCGGCTGGAACCAGGTGAAACTATACTTTATGCTTGGCCTCCCGACGGAAACGGATGAGGATATCGAAGGAATCGCCATCCTTTCTGACCGGATTGCCAGGGAATACTATACGATACCGAAGGAGCAGAGAAACGGTAAGGTAAGCATTACCTCCAGTACCTCCTTCTTCGTACCGAAGCCCTTTACGCCATTCCAGTGGTGCAGAATGGATACGGGGGAAGAGTTTATCCGTAAGGCTCGTTTTCTGAAGGACAAGGTAAGAGAACAGTTGAACCAGAAGAGTATCAAATACCGCTGGCATGAAGCAAAGCTGACAGAGCTGGAAGGCGTATTCGCCAGAGGAGACCGTCGGATCAGTAAGGTAATCTATGATGCTTACAAAGCAGGATGTATTTATGATTCCTGGAGTGAGTATTTTGACTATGATAAATGGATGAAGGCCTTTGAGGACAATGGTATCGACATTGCGTTCTACAATTGTAGGGAGCGTGAGGAGGATGAGATTTTCCCTTGGGATTTCATTGATGTGGGTGTAACGAAGGAATTCCTTCTACGTGAGTACAAAAGGGCAAAGGGTGAGAAGGTTACCCCGAACTGCAAACAAGCCTGCTTTCATTGCGGCGCCAAGGTTTTCGGCGGCGGGGTTTGTCAGGAGCATTGCCCGGCAGATGCAAAGGAGGTAAGTACCGATGAAGGCAAGAATTAAGTTCCAGAAATATGGTGCGATGAAATTCATCGGACACCTCGATATCATGAGATATTTTCAAAAGCTGTTTCGACGAGCTAATATTGATAATGAATATACTAAGGGGTTCAGCCCCCATCAGATAATGTCCTTTGCAGCGCCCTTAGGTGTTGGTTTGACCAGCGATGCGGAATATTTGGATGTACAGCTGTTATCTTGTGATGCACCGGATGTAATGGTAGAACGGATAAATGCCATATTGACCGAGGGCTTTCGTATCGTTGATTTTCATCCTTTGCTTGAGGCTGAGCTTAATACAAAGGTTGTAACTGCTATGTCGCTGGTAGCTTTGGCGGACTATCTGGTATCCCTGAAAGATGGATATACGATCAATGACACGATAATAACACAGAGCGACTTTGCAGAAGCCTTCCGCAAATTTATGAAAAACCCGGAGATTGTAATTGGGAAAAAGACAAAAACTTCAGAAAAAGAAGTGAATATAAAGCCGATGATCAGCCTGGCAGCCTTTGATCAGGATGAATATGAAATGAAGCTTCAGGAATGCCTAAGATATCCATATGTAAAGAACAAGCCGGAAAGCAAGGCGGATGTTTATGAGAATGGCATTCAGCTTTATCTTCAGATCGATACCGGCAGCAGCGCTAATCTTAAGCCGGAGCTTGTTATGGAAGCTTTTTACGAAGAACTGGGACTAGCTTTTGAAAAATCTGCCTGGCAGGTTCACCGCCTTGAGGTTTATACCAAGGATCCGGTGACAGGAAAGCTTGCGGCTTTAAATCAGGTAGATCGATAGTACGGTGATATCAATGAACACACGGAGGAACGGGAATGGAGAATAAATTAGTTATAACAAAAAAGGATAACGTAATTGTTTCTGCGTTCTTTGAAGGTAAAGACTTGGTACAGGTCTCCCTGAATGCATCGGAAGAGGAAGGAATACTCGGTAATATTTATCTTGGGAAGGTAAAGAATATCGTTAAAAATATCAATGCCGCCTTTATTGAGATAGAGGATGGCAGAATGTGCTATTATTCCCTGAGTGAGAACCTTCATCCGATTATGGCAAAGGAGCAGGAGTATCAAGCAGAAGAAGCCAGACTGAAGGAAGTGAAAATCAAGATGGGAGATGAGCTGATCGTCCAGGTCGTAAAAGAGGACATTAAAACAAAAGCGCCTGTCGTTAGCTCCAATCTTAATTTTACCGGAAAATATGTGGCTCTCACCTATGGAAAGCCTGCTATCGGTGTGTCCTCAAAGATAGTTGAGGATAAGGAACGCAAACGTCTGAAGGAGATTGCGAGGAAATACCAGCATGCGGAATATGGATTTATCATTCGGACCAATGCAGCGAATGTTCCGGAGGAGCGTATCGTTGCAGAAATGCAGAAGCTGATTGAGGCTTATGTGAATTTACGAAGGTATGGTGTTCATAAGCAGCGTTTTTCCCTCCTTTCTAAGACACCTCCAAGTTATATCTGTGATATCCGGGACAGCTATACGGACAATGTAGACGAATTCATTACGGATGATGAAGTGTTATACTTGCACATGAAAGATTATTTAGAGACCTATCAGCCTGAAGATCTTGACAAGCTTCGTTTATATCACGATGACCTGTTGAGTCTTACGAGCCTATATGATATGAATGATAAACTTAGTGAAGCAGTCCGCCCCATGGTATGGTTAAAATCCGGCGGAACACTAGTCATTCAACCGACAGAAGCGCTGACTGTCATCGACGTAAACACCGGTAAAGCAGTAGCTGGTAAAAAGAAGGTTCAGGAAACCTTTCTGAAAGTGAACCGTGAGGCAGCCAAAGAGATAGCAAAGCAGATCCGTCTTCGCAATCTGTCCGGTATCATCATCATTGATTTTATTGACATGGAACTGAAGAAGGACCAGGAGCTTCTAATGGAGGAGCTGGCGGAGTATTTTAAGAAGGATCCGGTGAAGACAATGCTGGTGGATATGACCGCTCTGGGCCTGGTGGAAGTGACCAGGAAGAAGGTTCGTAAGCCTCTGCATGAGCAGGTGGATGATTTAAAAAAACAGCAGAGTATTAGTATCAGACCTTAGTTTTAATAATGAAAACCAGAAGCCTCATTTGAAAAAAATAATCTTATAACTGCAGAATGTGCATACTTACAAGTAATTATGATATTTAAGCATTTATCCATCATATAATATTATGAATGAAGATATGGGGTTAATTATTATGATTATACATGTTGTTCAGCAGGGTGAAACGATTGATTCAATAGCACAGATGTATGGGATAGACGAAGATAGATTAATTAAGGAGAATGGATTAGCAGACCAAAATAAATTGGCGGTCGGACAAACAATCTTGATTGTTCATGCAAAACAGGTTCATACGGTAAAAGAAGGAGATACCTTACAGAGCATTGCTGATCAATATGGTATCACTTTAATCCAGCTGTTAAGGAACAATTCTTATCTTTTAGACAGGGAATTCATATATCCCGGTGAAATGATTGTGATTGATTTTGAAGATGAGAAAATAACGAAAATTGCAACAAATGGCTATGTTTTTCCTTATGTAGAACCAAAGATATTAGAGAAGAACTTATTATATATGACATATCTGTCCATCTATAGTTATACGATATCATCAAATGGTAAATTAAATGATATTGATGATGCCAATATCATAAGTATGGCAAAGTCCTATGGTGTTGCTCCGATTATGGTAATCTCCAATATAAAAGAAGCAGATTATGAAGATAAGGAATTGGCACATAATATATTAAATAATCAGGAAATTAAAAATAATCTGATTGAAAATGCGCTTTCTGTCTTAAAAAAGAAAGGTTATTACGCAGTAAATGTGAATATCCCATATGTACAGACGGCGGATATCAATTTATTTATCGAATTTACTTTAGAATTTGCAGAAAGACTGCATAAAGAAGGATTTAAAGCGTTTATTACAATAACTCCAAAAACCTTTGAACTACATCCCGGAAAAGTTCACGAAGAGGTTGATTATTCAAGGATAGGTCAAAATATAGACGGGCTAGTGTTAATATCCTATGACTGGGCATATCCATCGGATATTTCAGCGGAAACGATACCTTTTTATTACGTCAAGAATTTAGTGGAAATTTTCTCGTCAAAGATATCTCCGGAAAAAATTTTCATTGGATATACAACGATTGGATACATATATGAAATGCCTTATATTGAGGGGGATTCTAAAGCAAGAGCATAAGTTATGTTAATGCTGTATTGTTGGCCAGTGAAGCAAATGCAACAATACAATTTAACTCGGTAAATCTTTCTTCTTATTTTTATCTTAAAAATCAGGATTATTATATGGTAATTTTTCATGATGCAAGAGGGTTAAATACCTTTATACAAATGATACCTGAATTTGGTTTGCAGGGGCTGGCTATTTGGAATGCGATGTATTACCTTCCCCAGACATTTTTATTGATAAATACTCAGTATGATATTGAAACTATAAAGCAGTAAAAGCCTCTGCCATAATTTTATATAACAATGAGCTGGCAGCTGGACATACTTGATTGACATACAATTTCATAAGAAAGTACGGATGAACCATGGTAAAAACGAATGTGATGCGCCTGTTAGATCAGGCAGGAATACCTTATAGATCAATAGAATATGAAGTGGATGAGAACAACCTGGCCGGTGAGCATGTAGCTGAGCTGATCGGAATTCCGCCGGAACAGGTATTTAAAACCCTGGTTGCCAAGGGTGAGAAGAAGGGCTTTGTCGTATTCTGCATCCCGGTCAATATGGAGTTAGACTTGAAGAAGGCCGCCTCCGTCATCGGAGATAAGAAGATTGAGATGCTGCACGTCAAGGATCTGCTTGGAACTACCGGTTATATTCGTGGAGGATGTTCCCCGATCGGAATGAAGAAGAAATTCCCTACCTATATTGATGAAACTGCAATACTATTTGAAAATATCACAGTAAGCGCAGGTATCCGGGGATGCCAGTTATGCATACCGCAGGATAAATTGATAGAATATATTGATGCAACGCTAAGTGATATAACAATATAAAAATTTTCGTAACTATTCAGAACCCCTATTAAAGACTAGGTTCCATATGTGCAAAACAGAGAAAATAAATTTCTTTATTTTTGCATAATTGCCCCTTTTTCAAGGGTTATCCACACTGCTCGTGTGGGTAAGAATCATTTCAACGGATA
>DATMUM010000254.1:0-3665 GCA_035564175.1 Mobilitalea sp. | reverse complement strand
TTCATTATTCGCCTGCTTCAGCTCAGTAATCGTGGTCTCAAGCTTATCCGAAAGTGCATTGATACTGTTGCCGAGTTCACCGATCTCATCCTTCGTATTTACCGGATATTTTACTTCAAAATCCAGATCAGACATGAGCTTCGCAATATCGGCCAGCTTTAGAATCGGCGCGGTAATTTTTTTACTTATCAATAGCATGATGAACGTTCCGATTATCGTAGCTATAATACCGATGTAAGCTAAAAACTGATTAGCAACGACAACGCCTTCATGTATGGATTCAAAGGTAGTTCTTAAAAATATAATTTTAGAATCATTCGATTTATTAACCAGATCTACATAGTTAGAGTTCATCGTCGTATCATAAAGTTTATATATCGTATATTGCTTCGTATCACTCAGTACCTTTTTATTAATAATTGTTGGATTGGTGCCAGGAAAAGCATGATCCATTAATGTATTTAAAACCAGAAAATATTCGTTTCTTCTGAAATTTTCCATTGCAGGATAGCTGGGAATCAGCTTATTCGAAAATACATTAAATACATAAATCTGTACATTTGAATTTGATTGTATCTGATCGAGCTTTTTTATACCTGCATCGGATAATGTATTGCCCTTCTCATCCTTATAAACCTTTTCCACTTTATCTAGTGTTTCTGCCAGCACCTCCATCTTACTATGTAAATAGTAGGATTCCAGAAAAGTTCGGTTGATGAACCAGCATAGGAAGACGGTAAAAATAATAAGCGCAGTCATTACGAAAGTGATTTTTACCCTAATGGAATGTTTCATACGTCTACCTCAAATTTATAGCCGAGCCCCCAGATTGTCTTGATAAAGTCACCCTTCGGGCCCATTTTGCTCCTCAATTTTTTAACGTGGGTATCAATCGTTCTGGCATCACCGAAATAGTCATAATTCCAGACGTTATTTAAAATTCGCTCTCTTGATAAGGCTACTCCTTGATTACTTACAAAATAGGTCAGCAGCTCGAACTCTTTGAAGCTTAAATCAATATTCTCGCCATCAATCTTAACCTGATGGGCTGCTTTATCCAGTACGATACCACCGATCTCAATGATCTCCTCATCGGTTGTGGTAGATCTTCTTAGAACCGCTTCCACTCTTGCTACAAGTATCTTGGGACTGAAGGGCTTCGAAATATATTCGTCCACTCCAAGATCGAATCCCTGTAACTCGTCCTTCTCATCACCTTTTGCTGTCAGCATAATGATAGGGACCTTAGAGTACTGTCGGATCTCCCTGCAAACCTGCCAGCCATCCATCTTTGGCATCATGACATCCAATATAATCAGAGCAATATCTTTCTTAGCAAAGAAGATATCAACAGCTTCTTCACCATTTTCAGCTTCAATTACATCATAGTTTTTTCGTACCAAAAAGTCTTTCACAAGCTTTCTCATTCTACTTTCATCATCGACAACCAGGATTTTAAGCTTATCCATTTGGCACCTCCGTGTAAAATTTATAGTCTTTAACTATTTTTTGTAATTATAACATCGATCTATGATTAAATTGTGAAATCATTCCTGCGATTTTATTGATTATTTTTAGTATTGTTTAAAGTATTTTCTCTGGCCTGAAGCTCTTCTTCCCACGAAGAATACTTATTGATTACTTTTTCTTCAGCACTTTTCGCTATGCTGTGGTTGCTGATAAAGCTGATGATGAACATGGCAAATATGATAACGACCAGAAAAATATTAATTATTCTTGAGTTTCTATGCCGGATACGGTATTCCTCAGATAGTTTTTTATATTTATCCTCCTGTATCTGCTCCTGAGTTCTGGTATTATCCCTGACCAGCTTCTGTTTCATCTCTATCGGTATCCCAGGAAGATCCTCCTGTTTTACGATTCCCTGCTCCAAAATCTTATCTTGCAGTTCTTTCAGAAATTCATAACCAAAGATTGATCTTAAGATCTTTTTTTCAACCAATCTATGATAAAGTTTTAAAACTTTCTGCGGATCTGTAAGATCGGCGGTTGCCCGAAGATACTCAACAGCCTCGGCTTCCTGTTTCGCTTCATTATATTCCCACGTATCAGGGAAACTAAAACCGTTAACCTGATATTCTTTTTCCTTCATGTAATTTCTCCCGGTAATTTTATATTATGAGTAGAGTGTCAAAATCACTCTAAGTATCTTATGGTATTGATTACACGATTATCGTTCCTGTGGGTAAACAAGTCCCCAATCAGCCCTTATATGATCCATGATCTTTATGATATCAAGTGTTCCTTGTAAAGGATTGCCCTCACTTTCCATCTTACCATCTCGGATACACTGGCTTACCTCTTCGGCTTCATTCTCATAGCCATTCGCCTTATGCGGCTTAGAAAAGCTGTCGATCAACTTACCGGATGCATCGAACAGCTGTGCACTATCTGCCATCCAGAAGTTTGGAACCTTGATACTTCCTTTATCCCCAATGATAACGGCATCCTTTCCGAGGTCAGCAGTAACTGCTGAGCTTAACTGTGCAAGTGCGCCGTTTCCGAATTTAAAAAGGATGACATTCTGTTCATCGATATTACTTCTGCCCATTTCAGCATTGCTTAATACCTGAACCGGCAGACTGTCCAACATGTGAATAGCATAAGTGATCGGATAAACTCCTACATCTAATAATGCTCCGCCTCCGAGCTGGGGATTAAACAATCTGCTGTTCATGTCAAACTCACTGTAAAAGCCAAAGGATATCTTTAAATGTTTCACCTTGCCAATTCTATTTTCCTTGATCCATTTCTTAACCATCATGGTTGCCGGAAGAAACTTTGTCCACATTGCTTCCATAAGAAACACATTATGTTCCTTTGCAAGCTTTATCAAGTATTCCGATTCCTTTTCGTTTAACGTAAATGGTTTCTCACAAAGAACAGCTTTGCCATTTTTCAGGCATAGTGCCGCATTTTCCTTATGCTCCGTATGTGGAGTGCCAATATAAACCACATCAATCTCCGGATCGTTTACCAGCTCTTCATAGCTTCCGTATGCTTTTTCAAAATGAAAACGCTGTGCAAAGTCCTTCGATTTATTTATATCTCTGGAAGCAACCGCCATCAGCTTTACGTTTTCTAAAGAATTTAATGCCGTTGCAAAGGTAGAGGATATCCTTCCTGCTCCGATGATACCCCATTTTATAGTCTTCATATAATAATATCTCCCTTTCTATTTATTTATTATGTAATTACCTCTATTTTACACGTTCAGATTATGAAAAGCAAGCATACACACCTGAGGTTATTTTGCTTTAGATAACAGTTAGAAACGTACAAATAACAATGCCCGATGATTACCGTATCCGGCTTACATCAGGCATAAGTTTTCTCAATATTAAAATCTGCATGAATATCAAAGTCTGCATGGCGTAATATGTAGCATATATACATCCGCTTGCAGAGTTAAATCAATATAGCATATTCGTAGTTATCCTCAAGAAATTGAAATCCAATCTTTTCATAGGAACGCGCGGATAGAGGATTTTTCTTATCGACAAACAATGAGCAGAAATCATTGCCATTCTCCAGATAATTTTTGCACATGTAATAGATGTTGGCAGCCGCATAGCCTTTTCCCCTGAATTCCTCCGGAGTATATACATAATTGATTGCAATTCCATGTATAAGCTGCCGGATAG
>DATMUM010000253.1:0-9582 GCA_035564175.1 Mobilitalea sp. | reverse complement strand
AAAGGTACTGTAGTAAAGAAGGATCGCTCTCTTATGAATGTTCCTTTCGTAACCGGTGACGAGGAACTGGATGCGAAATTTGTCAAGGAAGCAAAAGCTGCAGGCTTTGAAAACCTTAAGGGACACAGAACCGTTGGTGGTATGAGAGCAAGTATCTATAATGCTATGCCGATCGAAGGTGTTGAGAAGTTAGTAGAATTCATGAAGAAATTTGAAAAAGATAATACAAAATAATAAACGCACCAGGAAGGGAGTGTTATGGATATGAAATATAACTGCCTAAACCCTATCGCAGGGATTGGATTAGATATTTTTACGGATAATTACGAAAAGACGGATAGCATCAATGAAGCCGATGTGGTTTTAGTTCGAAGTGCAGCCATGCATGATATGGAGCTGCCGGCGAAGCTTAATGCGATTGCAAGAGCAGGTGCAGGTGTTAACAACATCCCGCTTGATAAATGCGCTGAACAGGGTATCGTTGTATTCAATACACCGGGTGCGAATGCAAATGGTGTGAAAGAGCTGGTTATCGCGGGACTTATGTTAGCATCCCGTGATGTTATCGGCGGTATCAACTGGGTTCAGTCGATTAAGGATGAAGCTTCGGTTGCAAAGTTGGTTGAGAAAGGTAAATCAAAGTTTGCAGGCAGGGAAATCCAGGGTAAGAAGTTAGGAGTCATCGGACTTGGTGCTATCGGTGTACTTGTTGCGAATGCAGCGAACCGTCTTGGCATGAAGGTATATGGATGTGATCCTTTTATATCAGTTGATAGTGCATGGAATTTATCCCGTGATATCGTTCATGTAAAGACAAGGGATGAGATTTACAGGGAGTGCGATTATATAACCGTACATACTCCACTCATTGAAGACAGCGACCCGAACCTGAATACGAAGGAAATGATTAATAAAGAAGCAATGGAGAAGATGAAGGATGGAGTTGTCATCCTCAACTTTGCAAGAGACCTGCTTGTTAATGATAATGATATGGAAGAAGCATTAAAATCTGGTAAGGTATCAAAATACGTAACCGACTTCCCGAACGATAAGACAGCGAAGATGGAAGGTGTAATTGCAACGCCTCACCTTGGTGCATCAACAGAGGAATCGGAAGATAACTGTGCTGTTATGGCGGTAAAACAGTTGATGGATTATATGGAAAACGGTAATATCAAAAATTCCGTAAACTATCCGAACTGTGATGCAGGTGTATGCTCGACTGCCGGCCGTATCGCAATCCTCCACAGGAACATTCCAAACATGTTAACACAGTTTACCGGAGCCTTCTCCGCACTTGATGTCAATATCTCCGATTTGGTTAATAAGAGTAGGGGCGATTACGCTTATACCGTAATCGATGTTGAAGCCTCGATTAATGAAGATGTTGCAGCTAAGCTTTCAATGATTAAGGGAGTATTAAAAGTAAGAATTGTAAAATAAACGGGATGATGCATGTTTTGCCTCACTTGTTGATTGATTGGGACATGGAAAAATGAAGGATTATAATTTGATTATCCGCAGGTTTTCACATGTCTCAATTATTATATAGCGGGCTGATTATGGATGTAGGAACACATCTGTTTCTTATGTTCATGACTTTAATACGGGATTAAGAAAATGATCCGTAAAAATGGAGGTAACAATATGGCTAATGTAAAGCCCTTTCTATGTATCAGACCAAATACGCAAGCAGCGGACCGTGTAGCTGCCTTGCCCTACGATGTATATAACCGGAAGGAAGCCAAATCGGAAGTGGAACGAGAGCCGTTATCATTTTTAAAGATTGACCGTGCGGAAACGCAGTTTCCGGAGAGTGTCGATACATATGATTCGAGGGTATATGAAAAGGCCAAAGAGCTTCTGCAGGAAATGATCGATAACGGAACCTTCATTACGGAGGATAAGGAATGCTACTATGTTTATGAACTGATCATGAATGGCCGTTCACAGACAGGATTGGTTGCCTGTGCTTCTATTGATGATTATCTGGATAATGTAATCAAGAAGCATGAGAATACAAGGGAGGATAAGGAGATCGACCGGATTAACCATGTAGATATCTGTAATGCACAGACAGGCCCGATATTCCTGGCATACCGGTCACAAAGCATGATAGATGAGGTTGTTAAAGAGGCTAAGAAGGAAGAAACGTTATACCGTTTTACCTCAGTGGATGGTGTAAGCCATTCGGTGTGGAGAATTTCTGAACAGAGCCGTATAAGTAAGATTAAGGATTCGTTTCAATCGGTTGGCAGTATCTATATTGCTGACGGTCATCATAGGGCAGCCTCTGCAGTCAAGGTCGGCTTAAAAAGAAGAGGAGAGAATCCCGACTATACTGGGGAGGAAGAGTTTAACTATTTCCTGTCCGTTCTTTTCCCGCATGACCAGCTTATGATTATGCCCTACAATCGAACAGTTAAGGATTTAAACGGCCTGACTGAGAATGAATTCTTAGATAAGATTAAGAGCAATTTTGAAATAACATTAATCGGAGATAAAGCATATGCACCGGACAGGAAGGCAGTCTTTGGAATGTATCTGGACGGCAGTTGGTATGAACTTAAGGCAAAGAAAGCCTTATGTGCTGTCAAGGATCCGGTAGCTGCTCTGGATGTATCCCTACTTCAGGATTATCTGCTCCATCCGGTTCTCGGCATCGAAGATCCACGTACGGATAAGCGAATCGATTTCATAGGCGGTATCCGTGGACTAAAGGAATTGGAGCGAAGGGCTTCAGAGGATATGACTGTGGCATTTTCCATGTATCCAACCTCGATCAATGAGCTCTTTGATGTATCGGATGCTGGAAAGTTAATGCCTCCGAAATCAACATGGTTTGAACCGAAGCTACGAAGCGGCCTGTTCATTCATAGATTATCGTAAAGCTCTCACAACATAAAGAAAGAAATAATATTATGAAAGTACCTGATACTTGCTCAGACAGGTATTTTTTATAATATTTTTGAAAAATAATTGACTTGTTTCCTATTTAAATTTAGAATATTCTGTGATACAAAGGATAGATTATATCAGATATACAGAACCTTGAAAACTTTATTATTACACTTAGCTTCCCGGATAACATAACAAATAAAATTATTATTATATTTTGCCAATAATCTTTTATATATATTTTACTTTCTTATATGTATAAGATGTGATAGAATTAAAATTGCAAGATAATTTTCAGATAAATATCTTGTTATCAAAAAGATAAGGGAGATTGAAGATTAGCGATGGGCAATTTATTTAATGTGGATAATCCGTTTTTTGCTTTCTTGAGTAAATTATGTGACATGTTCTTTTTAAGCGTCATATGGATACTGCTCTGTATTCCGGTAATAACGATTGGACCGGCAAATACGGCTATGTATTATGCAGCTGTTAAAGTTATCCGAAGGGAACGTGGGTATCTGACACGTGAATTTTTTAAATCCTTTAAGATGAATTTTAAACGCGGTGCAATTATGGGAGTAATCTTAACTATCATATATATAGTACTTGGATATGATCTTATCTGGTCTTGGGGCATGTTAAACGCGCACAGCAAATACGGATCAATCATGTTTGGTGTATTTATAGCCATTACATTTTTAGTTCTGTGCTACTCTATCTATGCGTACCCGATCCTTTCCAGATTCGATATGACACTGAAACAATTATTTAAAGCGGCATCCTTCATGTCGATGAGGCACCTTCCATTTACCTTGGGAATGGCAATACTTACAGTTGCAGCCGGTGCTGTATTGATATTAATACCGATTTCAATCTTTATTGTTCCTGCCTTAGTTACAGTACTTAATTCCTTACTGATGGAACGTGTTTTAAAGAAATATATGCCGGAAAAATCAGAAGAAAATCCGGATGAAACCCGTAAGGATGAATGGTATCTTGAGTGATATTATTCATTTCGTAGGATTTCAACAAAATTTTTTGCATAATTACAGGCATTATTCATAAAAATGTTGATAACAGAAAAAAACGCTTCCCTTTTCAAAGGAAACGTGGTATATACTATATTAAGTTAAATAAATGTGTGGAGCGAAGGTGTTCTCAGTATACTTGGGAACGCCTTTTTCATAATTAGGAGAGGAGATATGATATGTCGGAAAAATTAACAGAGCTTTTTGGAATTGACGTATTTAACGATGCAACGATGGTGGAACGCCTACCAAAGAAAACCTATGCAGCTCTCAAGAAGACGATTGAGAATGGCGAGGATCTTGATCCTAGCGTAGCAGATGTTGTGGCTAACGCTATGAAAGACTGGGCAATTGAAAGAGGAGCTACACACTATACACATTGGTTCCAACCAATGACAGGTATTACTGCAGAGAAACATGATGCATTTATAAATCCAACATCCGATGGTAAGATCATTATGGAATTCTCAGGAAAAGAATTGATTAAAGGTGAACCGGATGCATCCTCATTCCCGTCCGGTGGTTTAAGAGCAACCTTTGAAGCCAGAGGTTATACTGCATGGGATTGCACTTCTCCAGCATTCTTAAGAGAAGATGCTGCCGGTGTTACGTTATTTATTCCGACTGCATTCTGTTCCTATACCGGAGAGGCATTGGATTACAAAACTCCTCTACTTCGTTCTATGGAAGCAATTAGTACACAGACGGTTCGTATTTTAAAATTATTCGGTCATAACGACGTAACCAAGGTATCAACTTCGGTTGGTCCTGAGCAGGAATATTTTTTAGTTGATAAAGCAAAATACTTAAAAAGAGATGACCTTATCTTCATAGGCAGAACCTTATTCGGTGCTATGCCTCCGAAAGGTCAGGAATTAGACGATCATTACTTTGGCAGCTTGAAGGAAAGAATTGCAGCCTTCATGAAAGAATTAAATGTTGAGCTTTGGAAGCTTGGTGTAACAGCGAAAACACAGCATAATGAAGTGGCTCCTGCACAGCATGAACTGGCTCCTATCTATGCGACAGCGAATATTGCAACAGACCATAATCAGTTAGTAATGGAGACGATGAAGAAGGTTGCTAATCGTCAGGGTCTTACCTGCTTACTTCATGAGAAACCGTTTGCCGGTGTGAATGGTTCCGGTAAGCACAACAACTGGTCCATGGTTACGAATACTGGCAAGAACTTATTGGATCCTGGCAAAACACCTCATGAGAACATCCAGTTCTTATTGTTCTTAGCGGCTGTTATACAGGCAGTAGATACACATGCGGATCTTCTTCGTATGTCGGCAGCGAACCCTGGAAATGATCATAGACTTGGTGCTAACGAGGCACCGCCGGCAATCATTTCCATCTTCGTAGGTTCACAGCTTGAGGATGTACTTTCCCAGCTGATCGAAACAGGCGAAGCGAAGAGCAGCAAGGAAGGCGGGAAATTAAATGTCGGTGTTCAGACACTTCCTAGATTTAGTAAGGATGCTACCGATAGAAACCGTACATCACCATTCGCATTCACCGGTAATAAGTTTGAATTCCGTATGGTAGGATCATCTGCGTCAATCGCATACGCTAACACCATCCTGAATTCAATCGTTTCTGATGTTCTTTGCGAAATGGCTGATCAGCTTGAGAAAGCAAGCGACTTTGAACAGGCAGTTCATGATTTAATAAAGAAAACAGTTACAGAGCATAAGAGAGTTATATTCAACGGCAATGGCTATTCTGATGAGTGGGTTGAAGAAGCAGCTAAGAGAGGCTTACCAAATATTAAATCCATGGTTGAAGCAATCCCTGCTTTAGTTTCCGATAAAGCAATTGCTTTATTTGAAAAGCATAAGGTATTCACTTCAATTGAACTTCACTCCCGTTCGGAAATCATGTATGAGTCATACTCCAAGGCTATCAATATTGAAGCTAAGACTATGATTTCCATGGCTAGCGTTAAATTCATTCCAGCAGTAATCTCTTATACTAAGAAATTGGCAGATTCCATTAACGCAATCAAAGCGGCAGCTCCGGATGTGGATGTAAGTGTTCAGACCGGATTACTTATGGAAGCTTCCAGTCTGTTAGTAAACGCTCAGACAGCCTTAAAGAAATTACAGGATGCTGTTAATACAGCTGCTTCGAAAGAAGAAGGTGCTGAGATGGCTATCAGTTTTAGAGAAGCTGTTGTTCCTGCAATGGAAAGCCTTAGAAAGCCGATTGATGAACTTGAGACAATCGTTGATAAGGAGTTATGGCCGGTACCGACCTATGGCGACTTATTATTCGAGGTATAATTAACTACAAATTTATTTATGATAAATAAATTCCAGTTATACAAGGGCCTGCCATTCGTGGCAGGCTTTTGTAATCTAAACGTAATGATTTTGTGAACTTCCTATAGATTTTCCGACTAAACAAAAAAAGATTTGAAAAAGCCCTTATTTTTGCGGCTTTAGTTGCATAAATAAGGGTATTATGCTATACTATATTTAGTCGGAAATACAACTAAAGAAAGGGATCAAAATGTACCTTGATTTTCTAGTAAAAATACCAGATGTACCAGGAAAAATAACCCGTAGAAAAAAGGGCGATTCTACCTACATTGAATTCGAATACGACAGGACTTATGATTCACAGAAACAATACACAACTGTCAGACGCTCAACGATTGGAAAACAGTCAGATGCCGATTTTCAGATGATGCAGCCGAATCAAAACTTTCTGAAATACTTTCCGGAATCAGAGTTTCCAAAAGAAAAAAACAGGACACATAGAAGCAGCTGTCTTCGGGTTGGTTCCTATATTGTCATTCGAAAAATCATAAGAGATTATGAAATTCCTGAAATACTAAGCCAGTACTTTGTAGAAAAGGATCTTGGTCTATTCCTTGACCTGGCTGTTTACTCTATCGTCGCAGAAAATAATTCTGCTCAGTATTATCCTGATTATGCATACAATCATCCGCTGTTCACATCAGAAATGCGAATCTACAGTGATTCAAAGGTTTCGGAGTTTTTCAATTCCATTACCAATGATCAAAGTGTGGGGTTTCTGAACTCATGGAATGAATCCAGGGATCATAGAGAAAAAATATATCTGTCTTATGATTCCACGAATAAGAACTGTCAGGCTGGAGACATTGAGATGGCGGAGTACGGTAAAGCGAAGGTCGACCAGGGGCTTCCCATTTTTAATTATGC
The DNA here is from genome assembly GCA_035564175.1 of Mobilitalea sp. GTDB lineage: Bacteria > Bacillota > Clostridia > Lachnospirales > Lachnospiraceae > Mobilitalea. Next base: position 2,459 of record DATMUM010000253.1, on the reverse strand, counting down.
GATTGCTTATGACACAAAGAACAAGGAGCCTCTCTTCTATGAGGTTTATCCAGGAAGTATCAATGATGTATCCCAGCTGCAGTTTATGTTGGATAAAGCGAAGGGTTACGGATATAAGAAGATAGGATTTATTCTTGACAGAGGCTATTTTAGCAAAGGAAATATCGAATACATGGATAAGTGTGGTTATAGCTTTATCATCATGGTGAAGGGAATGGCATCCTTCGTAAACCAGCTGGTGCTTGAAAATAAAGGATTGTTTGAAAACAAGCGGATACATAACATAAGCGAATACGGAGTTTATGGCATGACAGTAAAGAAGAAACTGTATGTAACAGATGAGGAAGACAGATACTTCCACATATACCATAGCAGTTCAAAGGAAAGTGCGGAGCGTCAACAGATTGAATCAAAGATTAATCAGATGACGAAATTTATGAAGAGGCATACAAGTGAGATAAAAGAGTTTGGCACAGGATTCGAGAAATATTTTGAACTTTACTATGATGAAGAGAAGAAGACATTTTTGTTTTCAACCGAAAAAGTACGTGTCATAGAAAAAGAGATAGATTTGTGTGGATATTTTGTAATTATCACCTCTGAGAAGATGACAGCAAAGGAAGCAATTAATCTCTATAAGAGCCGTGATGCTTCTGAAAAGCTGTTCCGTGGAGATAAGTCATACCTGGGAAACAAGAGTCTCAGAGTATACTCCGATGAATCGGCATCAGCAAAGATATTTGTTGAATTCATTGCTCTGATTATCCGAAGCAAGATATACACGTGTCTTAAAGATGAGATGAAAAATCTTGATAAAAGACGCAACTACATGACCGTACCGGCTGCGTTAAAGGAGCTTGAAAAGATTGAGATGGTAAGGCAGTTGGATAATGTATATCGACTTGACCATGCCGTAACTGCAGTTCAGAAAAATATACTGAAAGCATTCGGGATGGATGCGGCATATATAAAGTATCGTGTAACTGAGATTAGCGAACAGCTTAGCCAGAACGTAAAATAAAAAATGGAGGGCAAAAAAATGGCAAGAACAATAGGAGTGGATTCCATTGAGCAAAAGATAGAAAAGGCTCAGAATGAAGTAGTCAAATCAAAGAAAAAGTATGATGCGGCAGTTGCAGCACTTGGAGATTTGATGGATAAGCGAGAAGCATTAAAGAGGGACGAACTTGTCTCGGCAATCATGAAAAGTAACAAATCATACGATGAGATTCTTCGTTTCATACAAGAGACTAATCAGGACGATTAGACGTACGTGTAAATGCAACTGAACTAGTCAGACCTGCCGCCATTGACAGATAGCAGGTCTTTTTAGTCGGAAAATTCCTGGAAGTTAACAGATTTTTGAGACAGCCTGCGCTCATATTCGCTTCCTTTTGTCGTTAAAATTAACTTGACATAAAGTGCTATTTGGTATATATTTTGACTATCAAAATATTTGTATTACAAAGCATATGTTTGGGAGTGGAGTACTTGAAAGAAAAATTTGTGGAAATTAATAAGATGCTGGTCGAGGTTTATGATGATATAAACCGAATCGAAGAGTTTTCAATTAAAAACGGTGCCTTCAGCGATTTATCTATTACAGAGATACATACAGTAGAGGCAGTTGGCTTGTATGGATCGAAAACGATGTCGGAGATTGCTGCAGAATTGGAGATTACAATGGGAACTCTAACAACGGCAATTGATAAATTAATTAAGAAAGGCTATGTGGAACGTAGCCGGAGCAATACAGACCGAAGAATTGTAAATGTAAGCCTTACAAAACGTGGGAGGCTGGCATATCGTATCCACGAAAAATTCCATTTGGATATGGTTCAGACTATCATGGGAGATTTTAATGCAGAAGAAGAGGAAGTACTGTTAACAGCTCTTCGAAAATTGAATATACATTTGAAGGAAATTTATTCTGGTAAAGTGAATTAGTTATCGATACTGTGTGAAAATATAATCAACCAGTGAATTGTGGGAGGATTTCAATGCAGCATGCAATTATCGCAGGTACTGGAAGTTATGTACCGGAACAAATTATGACGAATGATGACCTGACAAAATTGGTAGATACCAGTGATGAATGGATAGTAACGAGAACAGGAATTAAAGAACGAAGAATTTCAACCGGCGAAAACACTTCGGATTTAGCATATGAAGCAGCGGTTAGGGCGTTAAAGAATGCGGGTATGGATGCAAAAGAGATTGATTTGGTCATCTGTGCGACGGTAACACCGGATTCCTTTATGCCAGCGGTTGCATGCATCGTTCAAGACAGATTAGGGGCCAAAAAGGCTGCAGCTTTTGATCTTACTGCTGCCTGCACCGGTTTAATCTATGCAATGGCTGTAGGTTCCGCCTTTATTGAATGCGGGATGTATAAGAATATATTAGTCGTTGGTGCCGAGACATTGTCGAAGGTGCTTGATTGGACGGACCGGTCCACC
>DATMUM010000252.1:0-35771 GCA_035564175.1 Mobilitalea sp. | reverse complement strand
AAAACAAGCCGTTATATCCATTTGGATATGGTTTATCCTACACAGATTTTACAATCGATCGGGTTCAGGCTGATACTGATGCGGTTACGGAACAAGGCATCGGTATACATTTGCACATTGCGAATACTGGCCGGATGAAAGCAAGAGATACCGTCCAAGTATATATTAAAGCGGAGCGTCCAGATACTCCCAATCCTCAGTTGAAAGCCTTTGTGAAAATAGAATTAGAAGCTGGGGAGGAAAAGGACATACATATTCATCTGCCGCAGAGAGCCTTCAGTCTATGTGATGCGGAGGGAAGAAGATGGGTTGAGCCGGGTATCTATACTGTTTATGTGGGAGATTCCCAACCCGATGCAAGAAGTATGGAATTAACAGGAAAACAACCGTCAAGGTTGCTGGTACAAGCAGCGAATAAAGTAGAAATATGATATTGCACCATCTGGATTGCAGATTGAGTTTAGGAAATTAAGGTGCTTATGATAATAGAAGCATCACGATGATAAGCATGCAAATATTAAGATATTGATTTTTTCAAATGAATAAAAATATATGAAGATATTTTACTTTTGGCTAAGGAGGTGTTACTTGGGACTTATGATGTCTAAAGTAACACCTTTCTTTGTCTGCAACGGTATAATCATAAATTGCAATTTGAATCAAAGGGGAAAAAAGATTATTTTCACTGTTTTATGTACAAAATCTACAAAGAATGACGATATTGTGTTATAGTAATATAGAAATAATCTATTGTTATAAGTTTACATTAATAGAGATATAGACAATTACAACATCAAAAATAGCAATATTTGATAAGTGTTTAGCAATACACAAGAAGATGGGAGTAAGGAAATGTGTTAAAATATATATAAATGAATTATTAATTACGCATTAATTTATTGAATATTAACAAAAATGGTAATTATTAGCAAATCAAGAAATCTTGTTGTATAAGGCATTTTTAATTTTACATATTTAAAACAGGAGAGGTAATTATGAAATCTTGGAAAAAGTTTTTAATAGGATTGTTGTTCATATTTGCATTAGTAATTGCGTTCATCTTCATACCTAGAAAGGGAGTAACGAATTTTGAGGAAAAGTATGCGAATGCAGGAGATTTGACTGCTGATGTTGAAGGAATCGGACGCGACAATACATATTCTAAGTATCTGGCATCTCATTCTGACGCTGCTTACCCAGATGCAAATATCGTTGTAGATATAACGAATTATACGGAGGGCAACGGTGTGGAACTTCTTCCGGAATATGAAGGAGTAAACAATGTTATATCAACAGCAGAATCTTCCTATATAAAATGGCAGGTTGATGTACCTGAGGCTGGTATGTATCAGATATATATGGAATATTATCCGGTCAAAGCCCGTGGTGTAGACATTGAAAGAAAGTTTTATATCAATGGGGAAGTCCCGTTCCTTGGAGCAGATGCCTTAAGCTTTACAAGGCTTTGGGCTGATAAAAGTGAAGTAAAACAGGATAATCAGGGTAATGATATTCGACCTACCCAGGTTGATATACCCAATTGGACCGGAGCTTATTTTAAAGATGATTTGGGCTATTTTACAGAACCGTATACCTTCTATTTTGAGAAAGGTTCCAATACAATTGCGCTTGAAGCAGTGAATGAGCCGGTTATCATAAAGTCTTTGACTTTGCGTGCAGTTAAGAGTGCGGAGACCTATACACAATATCGCGCAAGTACCCCTGATGTTACATCTTCAGAAACATCTGCAAATTATAAACAGGTAGTACAGGGAGAGGATTCAACCTTACGGTCTTCGCCATCCTTGTATGCCATATATGACAGGTCATCACCCAGTACCGTACCCTACAGCGTATCCGAAATACGATTAAATATGATTGGTGGTAATGCCTGGAGAATACCTGGGCAGTGGATTGAATGGGAGTGTGATGTTCCGGAGGCTGGTTATTACAATATTACCTTAAAGGGCAGACAGAATTATAACCGCGGATTTGTATCAAATCGAACCGTATCTATTGACGGAGAGATACCTTTCTCGGAGCTGGAATATATACGCTTCCAATACAGTAATAAGTGGGATTCGTATACCCTGGCCGATACCGATAATAATGCCTACCAATTTTACTTAACGAAAGGTAAACATACGATTCGACTCGAGGTTACACTTGGAGATTTGGGTAGTATTCTCAATGAGATGCAGGATTCTGTATACCGACTCAATGAGATGTACAGAAAAATCCTTGTACTGACCGGAACAACACCTGATAAGTACAGAGATTATAGAATTGCACAGACCTATCCGGAAGTAATCCAGGCAATGGATCTGGAGAGTAAAAGATTATATAAGATAATTGACGAAATTGTTGCATATTCCGGAGAAAAAGCCAATCAAGTGGCTCCAATCGAAACTCTGGCCCGGCAGCTCGAAAAATTTGTAGCTAACCCGGACAGAATTCCAAAAAGCTTTGTAAACTTTAAAGATAATATCAGTGCATTAGGTACTTCCATCCTTACAATGAGCGAAGCGCCCCTGGACATTGATTATATTACAATTACCGGTACAAATGCTAAACCGGATGCGGTAAAGGAAACGTTTATGGACAGGTTAGTCCATGAGGTGAAGTCCTTCTGTGTTTCATTTACGAAAGATTATAATGCTGTCGGTGATGTGTATGGTAAAGGTGAGGCAATCCAGGTATGGATCCTATCCGGACGTGATCAAAGTACCATTTTAAAGACTATGATAGATGATACCTTTACTCCTAATTCCAATATTAAGGTTAATGTAAAACTGGTTGATGGTGCTACTTTATTGAATGCTATCATAGCAGGAAAAGGACCTGATGTCGTATTATCAGCCGGACAAGGTGAACCCGTAAACTACGCATTGCGTAATGCGGTGGAAGACCTGACGCAATTTGATGATTACAAAGACGTATTAAAGGATTTCTATCCCAGTGCTTACGCACCCTATCTGTTCCAAAACGGTATTTATGCGTTACCGGAAACACAGAACTTTAATGTATTGTTCTACCGAAAAGACATTATGGATGAGCTTGGCCTGGAGATACCGCAGACCTGGGATGATTTAATATCAATTCTTCCGACGATTCAACAGAATAATATGACTGTAGCGATTCCATCCACGGAACGTACGCTGAACAATGTATCTAACCCGGACTTATCCAGTTTCTTTGCACTGCTGTATCAGAATGGCGGAACTGTATATGATCAGGAAGGAAGAAGTACCTTGATTGATTCTGAAAGCGGTGTGAAAGCTTTTGAGACCTTCACTAAATTATTTACACAATATAAGTTACCAACCATATATGATTTTCCTAACCTTTTCCGATCCGGCCAGATGCCGCTTGGTATAGCGGATTACAGTACCTTCAACACGCTTGTAGTATTCGCTCCGGAAATCAGAGGATTATGGGATTTTACCGTAATACCCGGTACGTTAAAGGAAGATGGTACCATAGACCGCTCCTGTCATACTTCCGGTTCCTGTTCCTTTATGCTGAAGCAGGATAATGAATCTACCAAGAAAAATGCATGGGAATTTATGAAGTGGTGGGTAAGTACTGATACTCAGGTACGTTTCGGACAGGAGATGGAAAGTGTCATGGGTGCTTCTGCCAGATATGCAACCGCCAATGTGAATGCATTTGAACAGCTTTCCTGGAGCAGCAGTCAGTTAGATGTATTAAGGGAACAACGCAAATGGGCTGTTGGACTTCGGGAAGTAGCCGGCGGTTATTATACGGGTAGACATATTACAAACGCAATCCGTAGAGTCATTACTAAAAATGAAGATCCGCGTGAGACACTGTTGGATTATGCAACAACGATTAACGAAGAGATTACAAAGAAGCGTCTGGAATTTGGCTTGGATAACAAATAGGGGGTAAAAGGTGATGAATTTCTTAAAAAAATATCTCAGAAAAAAGAGGAAAGACGCAGCGATTTCTTGGAAAAAGGCAAAAAGTTCAAAAACATATTATTTGTTTCTTGCTCCTTATGCGATTTTATTCACTATGTTTTATATTGTGCCTGTAATAACTTCTCTATGTTTAAGTTTTACTTATTACAATATTTTAGAGCCGCCTAGATTCATCGGATTACAAAATTATATTAACTTACTTTTGGCTGATGATGTATTTTTAATAGCAGTGAAAAACACATTGTTACTCGCAGCCATCACCGGTCCCATTGGATATATGGCAGCATTTATATTCGCATGGTTCATTAATGAGTTGCCAAGATATCTAAGAGCCTTTGCTATCGTAATATTCTATGCGCCTACCATATCCGGTCAGGTATACCTGATCTGGGCAATTATGTTCTCTGGTGATGCTTATGGCTATATTAATGCTTTCCTTATCAAATTTGGATTTATAAGCGCACCTATTTTATGGCTGACGAATCCTAAGTATATGATTATGGTTGTAATCATTGTTACCCTATGGATGAGTCTTGGTACCGGCTTCCTTGCTTTCGTAGCCGGACTGCAGGGTGTTGATAAAGCTCAATATGAAGCTGGATACATAGATGGTATTAAAAACCGCTGGCAGGAACTATGGTATATAACCTTACCAGGCATGAAGCCGATGCTATTATTCGGTGCAGTTATGACGATTACTCAGTCCTTTGGTATTGCGGATGTTCCCATAGCGCTGACAGGCTTCCCTAGTACGGACTATGCGACTCAAACGGTAGTAACCCACTTGGTAGATTACGGTTCGATTCGTTTCGAGATGGGATACGCTTCTGCAATTGCAACACTTCTGTTTATTACCATGATCCTTTGTAACAAGGTAATTCAGGCAATGCTGCGACGCGTTGGAACTTGAGATCATAAAAATGGAGAAAAAGGCTATGAATATGATAAAACATCTTAAGCGAAGTAAACCGAACCGTTCCAAAGGCGGGGATTTTGGAATATATTTTTTACTGATTTTCTTTGGCCTGTTTATGGCCTTCCCTCTGGTATATGCAATCAATAGTGCTTTTAAACCTCTGAATGAGATATTTGTTTATCCGCCAAGATTATTTGTACAGAATCCTACGATGGATAATTTTCAGGATCTATTTGTAATCATGAGTAAATCCTGGGTACCCTTTACTAGATATCTGTTCAATACCGTACTTATCACGGTAGTTGGTACAGCAGGACATATTATTATTGCGTCAATGGGAGCATATGTATTGGCAAAATACGATTTCCCGGGAAGTAAAACTTTTTTTAGCATTGTTATAACCGCCTTAATGTTCAATGGTTATGTTACGGCTATTCCTAATTACCTGGTAATGTCGAAAATCGGCTGGGTTGATACTCCATGGGCAGTTATTATTCCTGCTTTTGCAGCCCCAATGGGATTATTCTTAATGAAGCAGTATATGGAAGGCATTCCTGATGCACTCTTAGAGGCAGCGAAGATAGATGGAGCAAAAGAATGGAGGATTTTCACCAGAATTGTTATGCCAATGGTAAAGCCGGCATGGTTAACATTGATGATTCTATCCATTCAAGCTTTATGGAATACCAAGGCATCGAATTTTATCTATTCTGAAGAATTGAAAACACTGCCATATGCGTTACAACAGATAGTGAATGGCGGTATTGCCAGAGCCGGTGTAGGAGCGGCAGTTTCTTTAGTAATGATGATCGTGCCGATTACCACTTTTATCATAGTAGAAAGTAATATTATTGAAACTATGGCAAGTTCTGGTATTAAGGATTAAGGAGGAAACAATGAGGAGAAAAAGTATAGTAGCTGTTTTTTTCTGCTTCACGGTATTACTACTGTTTCCGTCGATAACAGTACAGGCCGAGAATAATATGTACACCTATACCTATGATTATTGGGGAGTTGAACGAGAATCACCCGATGCTTATGAGGCAGAACGCCTTGTTACCGGAGATGATCTTAGTATCGGAGATTTCAAAGATCCCCAAGGCATGTTTGTAAAGGACAACCGAATCTATATCTGTGATACGGGTAATAATAGAATTGTTATCCTGGAAAAGGTAAATGATGAAATTACACTGATCGATCAATTTAGTGAATTCACTGGAGATACAGCAGTCAACACATTTTCCGGTCCTCAGGATATCTATGTAACTGACAGTGGTGACATGTATATCTGTGATACGAACAATCAGAGAGTGGTTCAATTAAGCTCCGATAAAAAATTCATTAAGGCAATGGTTCGCCCGGTTGACGAAACAGTCGATCAGAAATCGGACTTCCTTCCGCTTAAGGTTGTTGCAGATAAGTCAGGCAGAATAATAGTCCTGGTTAAAAATTATAATAAGGGTTTTGTTGAATACAAGAATAATGGTGATTTCGCTGGATTCATCGGAGCGAACGAAGTTAAGTTCAATATGACGGATTATATATGGAAGATGATATCGACAAAAGCCCAGCGTGCCCAGATGAAACAATTTGTTCCTACAGAATATAACAATCTTTCTTTGGATCAGGATGGTTTCATTTACTGTACGACATCTGTATTTAAAGAAAATGAATTAAAGTCTGATAAGGCAAAACCCATCCGTAAGTTGAATGCTATGGGTACTGACATTCTGATTAAAAATGGCTTTTATCCGCCGATTGGTGATGTCTGGTGGGGTAGTGCAGGTGGTGTATCCGGTACTTCCAAGTTAATTGACGTAACAGCTATGGATAATGATACCTATTACGCCCTGGACAGAACAAGAGGCAGAATTTTCGGATATGATTCCCAGGGTAATCTTATCTATGCTTTCGGAAGCCTTGGCAATAAATTAGGTTATTATCAATTTCCTACTGCTTTAGATCATATGGGTAATGATTTACTGGTTCTGGATTCCAAATTTGCAGGTATTACTGTTCTTACTCTGACACCCTATGGTGAATTGATTAATAAGGCCTTGGCAGAATATAAAAAAGGTAATTATGATCAATCAGCTCAATATTGGGAACAGGTAATAATGCAGAACGGTAATGATGATATGGCCTATATCGGTATTGGACGCTCCCTGCTTAGACAGGGAGAATATAAAAAAGCAATGGAGTATTTTAAACTGAAATACGACGACGATAATTATTCGAAAGCCTTCCAGCTTTATCGTAAGCAATGGATTGAGAAAAATATTGGATGGATTATGACAATATTCTTCGGATTAATTATAATTCCATCGCTAGTTGGCTTCATAAAGAAAATAAAAAGAGAGGTGGATGAAGCTTGAAAATAGCCACTTATGTGAATAAACAAAATGTGATTCATATAGGAAAGACGCTGCGTTATTCTTTATATGTTATTACACATCCACTGGATGGTTTTTGGGATTTAACCCATGAAAAAAGAGGTTCCATCGCAGCAGCAAACATAATTATTTTTATGGCCCTGCTTACAACTGTTTATAAACTGCAATTCACCAGCTTTTTATTTAATAAGATTATTTGGGAATATGAAAAAGTTACCATAGATATATTAGGATTTATCATGCCTATCATGCTTGGCTGTATAGCAAATTGGGCTCTGACTACTCTTTTCGATGGAAAAGGTACCATGAAGCAGATTTATATGGCGATTGGTTATGCTCTAACACCCTATGTAATCATCCAGCTTCCCATGATATTTATCAGCAATCTGATGACCGTAGAAGAAGGAGCATTCTATTATTATATCAACACCTTTTCTGAATTATGGTGTGGACTGCTGATCATCAGTGCGGTGATGATGATACATGATTATTCCTTAGGAAAAACTTTATTAACAATTATAGCAACGATAGCAGGCATGATACTGATTGTATTTATTCTTCTTCTGTTTTTTAGTTTGGTTACTGATGCTTTTGCGTATTTTATTTCTTTATATAAAGAAATAGCTTTTCGCTTTTACTGATAAGGAGATTAGTATGAAACGATTTATTAAATTAGGCTTATTCCTTGTATCATCAGTATTATTGACCGGATGTGCAAAAGATGAAGTGCAGAACAAGGTTATAGATACTTATGTTTATGTACAGGATAAAGACTCCTATGTTCTTGAAAATGATAATTTAAAGCTTACACTGGATCCGAAAACGACATATTTTCAAGTATTAGATAAAGCAAACAATTCAACCTGGGATTCCAATCCGGCAGATGCGGCAGATGATGCCTTGGCAGATGACCAAAGTATAAAATACCTTCAGTCAACTCTTATGATTGAATATTGTGATGATGCAGGAATCAAAGCTATTTATAACAATTTTGAGTACAGTATCAACAAACAGATTTATACGGTAGAGCAGGGTGAAGATTATATTAAGGTGAATTACACCATTGGAGATGTGCAGAAGAAGTTTGTACTGCCTACAGCAATACCTGAATCCAGACTAAAGATATTTATGGATAAGATGGATGCCAGTGCCAAAAGGAAGATTAATGACTATTACCGAAAGATAGACATTAATAACCTTCGTGCGGAAGACAATAAATCGGAACTGCTGTCACAATATCCGGACCTGGAAAAGGAATGTGTCTATGTTCTTCGTGATGGTACACAGGATTACTTGAAAGTAAAGATAGAAACCATTTTTGCAGATGCAGGCTATACGCAGGCAGATTATGAGGCGGATGAAGCCAGATATTCGAAGCAAAGCTTAGAGGATAATCCTTACTTTGATATATCAGTAGTTTACCGTTTGGATGGTAATGATCTGGTGGTAGAGCTTCCCTTTGAGGATATGGAATGGAATGATACGTATCCTTTAACTAAGATTAAAGTGCTGCCTTATATGGGAGCCGGAAGCGTTAATGATGAAGGGTTCCTCCTGGTACCAGAAGGAAATGGCGGTATCATAAACTTTAATAACGGTAAAAGTGAGCAAAGCTCCTACTATACGCAGGTATATGGCTGGGATTATGGTATACAGAGAGATTCAGTCATTGACGAGAGCAGAGCCGCTTTCCCTGTCTTTGGTATCTCAAAAAATGGAAGTTCCATGCTGTGTATTCTTGAGGATTATGGATGCGTAGCAACGATTGAGGCAGATGTCAGTGGCAGAAATCATAGTTACAATTACGCTGATGCTACCTACACGACCTTACATTCGTCTTCCTTGAGTGTATCCGCCAAAACTGACAAATCAGTTATGGTATATGAAGCTAAAAAGCCTACGGGAGAAATAAAGCAAAGATATCGATTCCTGGGTACAAGCAGCTATCCATCAATGGCTGGAGCCTATCGTGACTATCTGATGAAGAAATACCCTGAGTTACAGAAAAAAGAGGAAACAAGTACACCTGTTAATATTACCTTAGTCGGTGCTGTTGATGAAAAGAAGCAGCGATTAGGAATACCGGTAGCGGTGCCCGTTAAATTAACCTCTTATCAGGATGCTTATAATATCCTGAATGATTTAAAGGAAACAGGATATAAAAATCTCTCGATACGATACAGCGGCTGGATGAATGGGGGAATTAAGCAAAGTATACCCAGTACAATTAAGACAATCTCCGAGCTTGGAAGTAAAAGTAAGCTTAAAAAATTCTTAAACTTAGCAAATGAATCAGGGGTACCGGTTTATCTGGAGGGAATGGTTGAGAATGCCTATAATAAAGGAATATTTGATGGATTTGTCATTAATCGGGATGTTGCAAAATACTCCAGCAGACAAGAAGTAAAGCTTTATGATTTCTCTCCTATTTATTATGGAATAGAAGACTGGAATGCTTGCTATTATCTGCTAAAACCCCAGCTCGCGATAGATTTAATACAGAATCTGGCTGACTACGCACAGAAATATTCAGCCCAGGTAGCATTCACCGATGTTGGAAATCTGGTTAGCGCAGATTATAATCCTAAAAACCTGGTAACCAGACAGCAGGTGATTGACATGCAGCAGCAGGAATTAGAAAAGGTTGCTTCAGCAGGAACAGTAATTATGGTAAATAAGGGCAATGATTATACTTTGCCTTATGTTGACTACATCAGTGATATGAATTTGAGCGGAAGTAAGTACCAAATCATTGATTATATGGTTCCCTTTTATACAATGGCAATTCATGGCTTAATAGATTATTCTGGAACCTCCTTGAATCTTTCCGGAGACTATCAGAAAGAAATCCTAGAAAGTGCAGAATCAGGTGCCGGATTATCCTTTACCTTTATGAAGGAAAGTACTTTTGATTTGCAAAATTCTAATTATACCTATTTATTTGGTGCGAATTATGATGAGTGGAAAGACGAGGCGTATGCTATTTATAGCAGATATGAAGCTGAGTTAGGTCATTGCTTCAATCAGTATATTACGGATCATGAGCGTCTGGCGGATGGAGTATTCGTTACCAGTTATGAGGATGGAACTAAGGTATATGTCAATTACAATACAACGGACTATGTCAATGGTGATATCACTGTACCGGCGAGAGACTACAAGGTAGAAGGGAGATAACGATATGGCTGGGAAAAAGCATAAGGATTTACAGGCAAAGAAGGCGGTAACAGGATATCTGTTTATTCTTCCTTTTATTATCGGTTTTTTAGCATTCATGATTGTACCACTGATTGAATCATTACGTATGAGTTTCAGTAACGTAGTGGTGGGTGCTGGTAATGGCGGCTTTGTCATGAAGTACATAGGTATAGCTAACTATGTAAAAGCTTTTACCGTCGATCCGGATTTTAACCGTTGGCTGACAGAGGAGCTGACGCGGATGGCTATTCAAGTACCTACTACCTTAGTCGTTAGCTTTTTTATGGCACTGCTTCTGAATCAATCCTTTAAAGGAAGAGGACTTGTCCGGGCAATATTTTTCCTTCCTGTTATCCTTTCTTCGGGAGTACTCGTAGGATTGGAATATAACAATAGCTTGTTAGCAGGAATGCAGGATTATATCCAGAAAAATACGCAATCGACAAATATTACGGCTGTGCTGGAAGAAATACTATCCAATAGCGGTTTTGGTCACAGATTTCTTGAGGGTGTCTTTTCCATAGTTAATAATGTATATAACGTTGTTATTGCTTCCGGTATACAGATCATCATTTTCCTTTCAGGCTTGCAGACGATATCAAAAAGCATGTATGAAGCTGCAATTATCGAAGGGTGTACCGCCTGGGAAAGCTTTTGGAAGATAACATTGCCAATGGTAAGTTCGGTAATACTGGTTAATGTGATCTATACGATCATTGATTTCTTTATGAAAACAGATAGCCGGATCATGAATAAAATAACTGAAACTATGATATCCAAGATGGATTATGGCTTCAGCTCGGCAATGGCCTGGAGCTATTTTGTAGCGGTTATTCTCATCATAGGTGTATTTAGCGCTATTACTTCAAGGTGGGTGTACTATTATGAATAAGAAGATTAGAGAAAGATGGAAAGATGCAATCGAAAGGAATAGAAAATCAGGAGGTTATCTTCTGAAAAAAACAGTATCCAGAAAAACCTATCAGATACTGAGAGCAATATTGTTATTCGGTCTGTGCTTCCTGATATTACAGCCACTCTTAAATAAAATCTCAGTAAGCTTTATGAAGGAAAATGATTTATATGATCCCACAATCATCGTTGTGCCAAGAAATTTCACTACAGAAAACTATAGGCTTGTCAGCCATCTGATCAGTTTTTGGAAAGCATTAGCTAATTCCATTGGCATTTCCACTATGGCCAGCGTAATACAGGTAGCTTTCTGTACTATTGTAGGTTATGGCTTCGCAAGATTTAAATTTCCGTTAAAAAGGTTTTGGTTTGCTTGTGTTCTGCTGGTAATTATCGTTCCGCCGCAGACCATAATGTCATCCTTATACTTGAATTTCCGTTTCTTTGATATTTTTGGCATATTTAAATTGATGCTCGGACATAGCTTAAATCTTCAGAATTCTGTTATTCCATATATTCTGCTTTGTATGACCGGTATGGGATTGAAGAGTGGATTATACATATTTCTGATCAGACAGTATTTTAGAGGAATTCCGAAGGAATTAGAAGAAGCTGCTTATGTTGACGGTTGTGGTAACTTTTCAACCTTTCTCAAGATTATGCTGCCGGATGCCACTCCAATATTAACTTCCTGCTTTTTATTTGCTTTTGTGTGGCAATGGACAGATTCCTACTACTCTAAAATGTTTGTCGGTAATATCACGTTATTATCAAACCGACTGACAGCAATAACCAGCTTATTAACAGATTATCTGCAAGTAATCAATGGAACAGGAAGTAAACCATCGATTGCTTACGGGCAGATGATGATTTCTACCGGTATGATTATGGCTATTATACCACTTCTATTGATTTATATCGTAGCTCAGAAGGGATTTGTGGAAAGCTTAAGTCAATCAGGATTAAAAATGTAGTAAAAATAAACGATAGAAAAGTGCATGACACTTTACTATAAAATAATGAATCTTTTAAGGAGGAAAGTATTATGAAAAAAAGCTTTATATCAGTTGTTATGGTTTTAGCTTTATGTATTACTTCGTTCACCGGTTGTGGGAAACAAACGGAGGATACAAGTAACACCGGAAGCACCGTGGCTCCTACCGCTGCTGGCACGCAGGAAGCAGCAGTTACAACAGCACCGACAGTAACAGAGGAACCGGCAATGGATCTTGGTGGTATGGAAATAGTTATTGGTGACTGGTGGTCTCCGGCTGAAGAGGCAGCGCCTACCACTGCTAAGGAAGAAGCAACCCAGGCATATCATAAGATGATTCAAGAGAAATATAACTTCAAAATGAAGCAGGTTGCAGTAGCTGACTGGGGTACAATGCAGGAAACCTTTACTACCGGCGCAATGGCTGGAACTCCTGCAGCGCAAGTATTCCTTTTAGGCCAGAGCTGGGTAGCTCAGCCTTTAGCAAACGGCTTATTATATGATTTATCTACATTAAAAAACTTTGACTTTACACAAAGTAAATGGAATCAGGCAGTTATCGGTGAAATGACGTTTGGAAATTCTATTTATGGTATGGCATCAGGTAAAGCTGAACCGAAGCTTGGTGTATTCTGGAATAAGAGATTATACCAGGAAGCAGGACTTGACCCGAATCTGCCTTATGATTTACAGGCAAGTGGTGATTGGACCTGGGATAAATTCGAAGAGTTAAGTAAGCAGTTAACCATCGATACCAATAATGACGGCACACCTGATACCTATGCAACTGCAAGCTTCTCAGCCGACTTTTTTGCAGGTGCGATCTATAGTAACGATGCCCGTTATATTGGCAGAGATGCAAATGGTAAGTTCTACAATGCAACAACTGAGCCTAACTTCTTAGAATCAGCACAGTGGGTTGTAAATCATATTCAGTCAGGATACGAGATGCCCGCACCGGAAGGAGCTAACTGGGATTGGTTTGTCGCTGCATTCCATGATGCTAAGGTTGCTATGACATTTGCAGAAGAATACAAAGTTGGAACATGGGCAGACATGAAGGATGACTGGGGCTTTGTACTATGTCCTAAGGGAACTAAGAGTAATAATAATTATGAGACTTACTTTAATGATAATATCGCTGTTATTCCTTCCTGCTATGATGCTGAGACAGCAGCAAAGATAGCATTCGCATATAACTTATGGACTAATCCGACCCCTGGTTATGAAGATGATGCAGAAGCATGGAAAGATTCCTATTATACGAAATTCCGTGATGAAAGAGCAGTTGATGAAACATTAACTATGATGTATGATACAGCTACTGTAAATACAGAGTATTCTCCTTTCGTATATGGAGTAGATTTAGGTAACTTCTTATGGGATACCTATGCTTTAACTAAAACACCTCAAGAGAAGATTGATGAAGTTACAGGTATTTGGCAGTCTCTGATTGATGACGCTAATAAATAATGAGTTGAAATAATGATTTGAAATAATGAAAAAAGGGGAGCCTCTATACCACCTCCCCTTTTTTTTACCAGAATAAAGGATTGGTTTGATAATACATCTTGCGATATCTGTTGGGGCCAACCGATTCGAAATAGTAAGGAGGATGATATGAAAATGCTTCTTAAGAGCAGACGTGTAATGATCATTTGTTTTATTCTTTGTTCCATGATTGCCTTCATATCCTGTGGGAAAGCCGAGGATAAAACACAAGAAAAGGAAACAATAACGAATGTACCAGCTGATGATAGTAGTAATTCGGAAATTACGAATGCTCCTCAGGATACGGATGATAACACAGCTACCGAACCTGTAGTCACAAATCCGGTGGAAACGAAAGCCTACGCAGAGACCTATAAGGAAGCTGGAGAATTACCCAGTCTGGCAGAAGTATACAAGGATAAGTTTCGTGTCGGAGTAGCTTTGTCAAAGATGGATATCGAAAATACAAAGAAAGCACAATTAGTTGCTTCCCAATTTAGCAGTATTACCTGTGAGAATGAAATGAAAGCGGATTTTACTTTGGACAGAGCAGCAACTCTTGCTGCTGGCGATGAGGAGTGCCCTGTTGTTAATATGAAAAATGCAGATACTGCATTAACCTTTGCGAAAGAGAATGGACTTCAAATGCGCGGACACACACTGGTCTGGCATTCGCAAACCCCAAGATGGCTTTTCACGGTAGGCTATGATGATGCTCCTGATGCACCTTTTGTTACCCGGGAAGTTATGTTGGCTAGAATGGAAAATTACATAAGACAGGAAATAGAGTATGTAAACAGTAATTATCCGGGGGTAATCTATGCGTGGGATGTTGTCAATGAGGCAATTGAACCGGCGGATGGACAGGAGAATTGTATACGTACGACAAACAATTATTGGTATGATGTAGTCGGAGAAGATTATATCGAAATGGCATTTACCTATGCGAGAAAATATGCAGACCCAGATCAGAAGCTTTTCTATAATGATTATGGCACCTATGAAAAAAGCAAGTTATTTCCTATCTGCAATATGATCAGCAAGCTGAAAGAAAAGAATTTGATTGACGGTATTGGTATGCAGGATCATATCAGTATTGATTACCCTGCTATCCTGGATTACCAGTATGCGATTAATAAATATGCTGAATTAGGAATTGAGATTCAGGTAACTGAATTAGATATAAATACAACGGATAACAGTGAAGAAGCACAACAGAAACTGGCTTCCAGATATAAATTGATCATGATGATTTTGATGAATTGTATTGAGAAAAAGAATGCCAATATTACAAGTGTTACTTTTTGGGGATTAACCGATGACCGTTCCTGGCTTAATAATAGCGGGAGTGCCAATTATCCTTTGCTGTTTGATAAGGATTTAAACCCTAAGCCCGCGTTTTTTGGCGTTCTTCAGGATGATTCAATTAATATATATTAGTCTTTTGTTAAGCAGGCTTTGTTGGCAGTGACCGGATAATTTAATAAGAAGGCTGGTAAATCACTGAAGCTATATTAGGATAGGCGTTTTATGATACCTCATAAAAGGATTCGCGGAGGAGTTATGAGAAAAATATGGTATAGATGGTTCCTAGTAATAAATCTATGTTGCTTATTATTCCTGTTCATGACCGGCTGTCAAAAAACTCAGAATAATTCAGTCGATAATGGCAAGGCCAAGGAGATGTCAACAGAGGATACCCAGGAAGACGCAAGTGTGGGTCAGAAGGAAAATGCGGCGCAAAGTGACAATACGGAACAGAGCGGGAATACGGAACAGAGCAGAAATACGGAACAAAATGGTAATACGAAACAGAGTGGGAATACGGAGCAAAGTGATAATACAAAACAAAATGGGAATACGGATCAGAATGAACTGATATTCCGGGATGACTTACAAGGATTATTTGATAATCTTACCTTGGCTGCACCCTACAAAAGTATTGGAGATCACAATCCGCTCATCACTCAGGATTTTGGTGCAGATCCCTTCGCCATGGTTTATGGAGACAGAGTATATGTATATATGACACAGGATGTCTATATGTATGGTGCCGACGGCAATCTGAAAGAGAACAGCTATGGCGCAATTAATAGCTTAAGATGCATCTCCTCCTCAGATCTTGTAAATTGGACGGATCAAGGCTGGATACATATCGGAGGTATCAAAGGGGTAAGTACCTGGGCAAAAAATTCCTGGGCACCGACTGCGATATGGAAGAATATCGATGGCAAAGATCAGTTTTTTGTATATTTTGCCAATGGGGCAGGCGGTATCGGAGTCTTAACGTCCGACAGTCCGACAGGACCCTTCCGGGATCCTTTGGGGAAGGCATTAATTACAAACCAGACACCGAATTGCTCCAATGTAGTATGGTTGTTTGATCCGGCAGTATTTACGGATAATGACGGCAATTCATATCTATACTTCGGAGGCGGAATCCCGGAGGGTCAGGAGGAAGCTCCGAAAACGGCCAGAGTAATCGAATTGGGAGCAGACATGATCAGTACCGTAGGTGAAGCTGTCAGTATCGACGCACCTTATATGTTTGAAGACAGTGGAATCAATAAAATCGGTGAAACCTATTGTTATACTTATTGCTCAAACTTTAGCAGTAGGGCAAACGCAAAAGGAAGCTATGTACCGGATGGCGGGGAGATTTGCTATATGACAAGTGACAATCCCCTGGGACCTTGGCAATATCAGGGCGGGGTCCTGAAGAACCCGGGCTATTTCTTTGGAACCGGCGGAAATAATCATCACAGCATGGTGCAATTCAATGACAAATGGTATATGTTTTACCACACTTCCCTCTTACAGGATGCCATCGGTGTAAAGGGTGGTTATCGGAGTACGAATGTGAATGAGGTAACCATAAATTCTGACGGAAGCATAAAGAGTGTGCAGGCAGATAAAGCTGGAGTAGAGCAGCTGAAAACATTGAATCCGTATGAAAGCGTTGCAGCTGCGACTATGTCTAACAATGGCGGAATCAGTGTGGTTGAAGAAAACAGGAAGAGCTTTAAGGATCCGCAGGTAGTTTCCGTGTCCGAGATAGAAAATGGTGACTGGATCCAGGTAAGCGGTGTTGATTTTGGAGCCGGTGCTGTTTCCTTAACCCTTCGTTTCTCCTGTGAAGGAGATGGCGGAGCGATAAAGGTATGCAGGGACAGCCTGGATGGTGAAGTAATTACATACACAGAAATAACGAATACGGGAAGCTATAATGATTTTATTGAAATA
This sequence comes from Mobilitalea sp., assembly GCA_035564175.1. GTDB lineage: Bacteria > Bacillota > Clostridia > Lachnospirales > Lachnospiraceae > Mobilitalea. Next base: position 18,680 of record DATMUM010000252.1, on the reverse strand, counting down.
ACAGTGCCGGTGAAGGAAATCACCGGAGTTCATGACATCTATTTTGAATTTGCCGGAAGTGGATATCATTTTAACTCCTGGAGCTTTCAGGCAAAATAGCATGTATTATTACAATAATATTTACATTATTTTTGTTAACTAAGAAGAAGTTATGACTATTTATATTATGCATATGAGGGCAATAAATGGCAAAAAAAGTATCAATATTTGAATTGCAATAAGCAAGTAAGCCATCATTTAATAAATCAATTCAAACAATATATGACGGTGATTTAAGAGAACAAATGAATAGATTAGCCGATTATTTTATATAAAATTGAACGACTCCCAGTTGGTATGCAACGTTGCGGAAGCTGCATACCAGGAAAAGAAATTACTGTATTGGGGAATACAATAAAAATGTATGCCAATTTTATGGAATTGGAACAATTTACTGTCCAACAAAAAATCAAATTGAATTTATTAAAGACCTTATTAACATTTGCAGAGATTTTATTAAGAATGAATTAGCTTAATCAGGAGGTAACAATGAAAAAACGATTCGGTCTGATCCTTACCCTGATAGCTGTAATATTTATGAATTTTGCTGCGTGTAACAATAATAATAAAGAAGCAAATGATTTATTAAGTACCCCTTCACCCCAGCCGCAGCTGGTTACAATCGACGCTCCTCAAAAAGAAGCTGATACGGCAAAAAATTCAGATAACAACAGTGATGATATGAAGGGTAATGGGGCTGCTGACCCTACTCTGACACCAGCACTGGTTGAGGCTGATGAGGATATTTTTAATAGAAAAGATGAGGAATACATAACAATGATTGAAAATTCTTTAATATCGACAGGAAATAATTACAGGGTGAAAAAAGCAATAGAAAAGGCTCAGAAGGGTGAGAAAGTAACTATTGCATATATCGGAGGTTCAATAACGGAGGGAGCCGGAGCTACTACGAGTGAAGGCTGCTACGCTTATCAATCCTATCTCTATTTTAAGGACACCTTCGGTTCCGGTGACGGTGGTAATGTAAAGTTCGTTAACACAGGAATGGGAGGAACCCCGTCTACCTTGGGAATAATCCGATATGACAGGGATGTAACTGATTACGGTCAGGTTCAGCCGGATATCGTTTTTATTGAATTTGCAGTCAATGACTATCAGGAGCCTACCAATGGGGAAGCATATGAGAGCCTGATTCGAAAGGTGTTGTCAGCTGAAAATCAGCCTGCAGTTATACTTCTGTTCAGTGTGTTTAAATCCAGATGGAATATGCAGGATCTCTATAAGCCGATAGGAAGTGCCTATAACCTTCCGATGATCAGTATAAAAGATGCAGTTGTCCCCGAATTAGAAGCAGGACAAATTACGGATTCGGAATTCTTTATAGACGATTATCATCCGACAGATTTTGGACATGGAATCATGGCAGACTGTGTTAAGTATTACTATAGTACAGTAAATGCTGAGCCGACAGCTGTAAAAGATATTACGGTACCAAAGGCAGCATACCTCGGTAAATCCTTTGAAGGAATCAAGATGATTGATTCTAAAACAGTAGATGAGAATGTATTTATTACACCCGGCAGCTTTATCCAAAATGATGATCAGCTATGCAAGTTTGCAACAAAACAATTGACATTTCCGAACAATTGGAAACATGGCAGTTTGAGCGGCTCCGACAGCTTTGTCATGAAATTGAATTGTAGAAATCTTTTATTCGTTTATAAATCATGCTCCGATGAAGCCTTTGGCACAGCTGATATCTATGTAGACGGAAAATTAGCAACCAATTTAGTCAGCAGTCAAAGTGGGGGATGGAATAACCCGGTTCCTGTACTTTTATTAAAGGAAGATAAAGCAGCAGATCACACCGTTGAGATTACGATGGCTGAAGGGAATGAGGATAAAGAGTTTACAATACTGGCATTCGGATATACACAGTAACTCTAGAGTAATTAAACAGTAAATACGCAGTATTGAGTTATAAATACCCATAAAAATCTGTCCAGTCTATGGTGGCCTGTACAGCAAATATACGGGGAGTATATCCTGCTTGGACAACTTGAAATACTTATATACATATAATAAAAATGCTATTAGCAGTAAAAGAAAGGACATGAAATTATGATACAGGCAATCAATCCGATACTTTCCGGCTTCTATCCGGATCCATCCATATGCAGAGTAGGAGAAGATTATTATCTTGTCAATTCCAGTTTTGCATATTTTCCGGGAGTACCTATCTGGCATAGCAAGAACCTGGCTGACTGGCAGCAGGTTGGTAATATATTAGACCGGAATTCACAAGTACCATTACATAAAAGCGGACACTCCGGAGGAATTTTCGCTCCTACGATTCGATATCATGACGGAATTTATTATATGATTACAACAAATATATCAGGCGGCGGTAACTTTATCGTGACTGCGACCAAACCGGAGGAACCTTGGTCGGAGCCCTATTTCCTTGGTGGAGAGGCTCAGGGAATCGACCCGAGCTTATTCATCGATGAGGATGGTACCTGCTATTATGTCGGAACCAGGCCGAACCCGGAGGGAGTCAGATATAATGGTGACTGGGAGATATGGGTACAGAAGCTGGATCTGGTCACAATGAGATTAATCGGTAAAAGTTATGCTATATGGAAAGGTGCCCTTAAGGATGTAATCTGGCCGGAAGGTCCTCATTTATATAAGAAAGATGATTATTATTATCTTATGATCGCAGAGGGTGGTACAGGACCCAATCACGCTGTGACAGTAGCAAGAAGCAATGACGTGATTGGGCCATATGTAAACAATCCGAACAATCCTATTCTGACACACAGACATTTGGGTAAAGATTATCCGATTATTTATGTAGGCCACGCTGATCTGGTGGATGATATCAATGGAAATTGGTATATGGTAATGCTCGCCAGCCGTAGATGTGAAGGATATGTCGGTCTGGGTAGGGAGACTTTTCTTGCAAAGGTGGTTTGGGAAGATGGATGGCCTGTGGTTAATCCCGGAGTTGGAATGCTGGAGGATATCGTAGAATTACCCTTTGACGGTACAAGTCCACAGCCCAGAGACATTCAGACACTGAAGAATTTTAACAAGGATGATGATGCTGCTAACCCGGATGTTGTCATGTTACGAAATCCGAAGGAGAAATTCTATACGAACATCAATGGAACAGTAAGACTTAATTTCCTTCCAAAGACGCTGAAAGAGCTGGAAAGTCCTGCATATTTAGGCTTCAGGCAGCTGGAGTATAATTATGAGGCAGTGTTGGATATGGAGTTTGATAGGCTATCGGATACAGAAGAAGCCGGACTTGTGATATTACAAAGTAACGAGTATCACATGCTACTGCGAATGAAAAAACAGATGGATTCAGAGGCTGATAATATTACCCTGCAGGTAGTAAAGTGCCTTAAGCTGGAAGAGCATTTACTGGCTGAAAAATGCCTTTATACGAACGAGTTAAAAAGAAATAAGGAAGCAGATAAGCTTGGACTCAAAATAAAAATCAAAGCATATGGGCAGAAGGCTGATTTTATACAGGTAATGGAGGAATGTGAAGTTCCGCTGCTTGAAAATGTGGATATCCATGAAATGAGTACGGAGATAGCCGGAGGCTTTGTTGGTAATACCATAGGTGTATATGCTTCCTCCTGTGGCGAACCATCGGAGAATTTTATTGATATCAAAGACTTTACCATACGGTATTAAGAGTAATTACAAAACATTGAAAGTGACGCAGTAATAATATTGCGAAAGATATCATTCCTTCATTCCTACGATATGGAATCAAAATAATAGGCAGGAAAAAAGTGCGAAAGAAAACACTTTCACAAAGCGAATGATAAATTCGTTTCCTTAAAAGCCAAATAATGTCTTTTCCCAAGGTATATGTGGTGCCACACAACGGCGGAATGGAGGTATATATGAAGCTTCGGGTAATATGCTCTTGTGTTCTTATCTTAGCTTTCCTGTTAAATGCATGCAGCTATAAGATGAATCCTGATCAGAAGGAGCAAACGAAGGATAGTAATACACAGGTTCAGGAGGAGCAAACGAAGGATAGCAATACGCAGGTTCAGGAGGAGCAAACGAAGGACAGCAGGACACAGCTTCAGGAGGAAGCAATAGTAAGTCCACAGCCGGTAACAGATTCTGCCGGTGATCCGATAACTTCTCCAGTGATAAGTGAGGATTCGATGAAAACGGATTTGGTAATGACGAATCCCCTCCTTTGGGCAGATGTTCCGGATCCGGACGTAATCAGAGTCGGAGACTATTATTATATGGTAAGTACCACCATGCATTTTGTACCGGGTGTTCCTGTCATGCGTTCCACGGATTTGGTAGACTGGGAGATGATATCCTATGTGTATGATCAGTTGGCGGATGATGATAAACATAATCTGGCGGGCGGTGAGAATATCTATGGTAAGGGCTCCTGGGCAGCCAGCCTGCGTTATTATGAGAGCACCTACTATGTATGCTTTGCCAGCTATGATATGGATAAGACTTATATCTATCAGACGAAAAGCCTGGAAAACGGTCCATGGACACATATTGAACTGAAGGGTGTTTATCATGATCCCTCTTTAATCTTTGATGACGGACACGTTTTCCTGGTATATGGCAATGGTACGATTAAGATCATTCAGCTGAATGATGATGTATCCGGTTTAAAATATGCCGGCTTTAAATTTGATCTTTTTAATGCTGCGAAAGATGGCAATTATGTAAATATCGAAGGAAGCCATATCTATAAGATAAACGGGTATTATTACATATTCTGCATTGAATGGCCGAATACAGGCACACAGCGTCGTATTGAGTGGTGTTACCGAAGTAAGTCTTTATTCGGGGAGTATGAAGGTAAAGTCGTATTCGATGATAGTTTTAACTATGGAAACAGCGGTGTAGCCCAGGGCGGAATTGTTGATACACCGACGGGAGATTATTATGCGGTCCTATTCCAGGATCACGGAGCAGTGGGTAGAATTCCGGTTCTGCTGCCGGTGACCTGGGAGGATGACTGGCCGATGATGGGTGTGGATGGAAAGACTCCGGCTACACTCACCATGAAGTCGGATCAAAAGACAGTAGAATCAATCGTAACCAATGATGATTTTGATTACGAAGAGAATGCTCTAAAGCTGCCTTGGCAGTGGAATCACAATCCGGATAACAGTCTGTGGTCAGTCACCGATCGTTCGGGTCACCTTCGTCTGACCACCGGAAGTATTGCTCCTAATATCTTATCAGCACGAAACACATTAACGCAAAGAACGGTCGGACCTTCCTTCACAGGTGAAATCAAGCTGGATACCACAGGTATGAAACCGGGAGATTATGCCGGAATAGCTGCGTTTCAGAGTAATTATGGCATGTTGGGCGTTAAGGTGGATGAGAATGGGGCCAAATATGTGATTGCTGCCAGCAATGACGGAACAGGCAAGCCCAAGGAACAATTCATAACAAAGGCCTTACAGGACAATGTCTATCTCAAAATAGAATTCAGATTCAGCTCAGGAACAATAAAATCACTAGCTACGATAGATAAGGCATATTTTTATTATTCCTTCGATGGAAAGGAATGGCTGGATACGGGTTATGAATTAGCGATGCAATATACCCTGGATCATTTCGTCGGATACCGTGCCGCATTATTCCATTATGCAACGCAGGAAGCGGGAGGATACGCTGACTTTGATTATTACCATTATACAGTCAGTGATAAATATCAGTAATGATATAAAGACTTGATAAATTCTATTACATAATCGTAAATATCATAAAACTGGATATTGTAGACCCTCCGACTTACGAATAATGGACCTTTAAACTGAAGGATTATGAAAGCAGTTTAAAGGTTTATTATTTAAAGACGGATGGTAAAAACAGGAAGGTGCAAAAACAATAAAGCATTGATTGAAATGTATGTAGATTTTTAAAGGATATAGGAGAATACAGAATGAACCTAAAATATTTTATCATCGCTGTGGTTTTGTTCCTGGGTATGTTACTTTTCATAGGCTGTACGAATGATTTATCCCCGAAAAATGATAAGGGATCGAAAGAAACGGATGAAATTACTGTTACCGTTGCTCCCGAGAATCAATCTTCTTCTAATGATATTAAAGATATGCAGAAAACCGGTGCTGCGTCTCAGGCAGATGATATCACTGCAAAGGCGAACAAAGAGGCAATTATACGACAGGAGGATAATTACGTGGGAGCATATGATACTAAGGAGTACCGTAACGTGTTTCAGGAATACGGGTATACGGATTCACAGATACAATACAAGCTTGATACGGCCTGGAACACATTGTTTTACGGCAATTCTACAGAAAAGATCTATTATGAGGCGGACAATGATGAGGCATATATTCTCGACACCGGTAATCTTGATGTCAGAAGCGAAGGTATGTCCTATGGTATGATGATGTGCGTCCAGATGGATAAACAGGAAGAATTTGATAAGATTTGGAAATGGGCAAAAAATCACATGCAGATCACAGAGGGACCCAACGAAGGGTACTTCCGATGGTCCATGCAACAGGATGGTACCTCTAATTCCAATGGACCTGCACCGGATGGTGAGGAATATTTTGCTATGGCCCTGTTCTTTGCATCTCATCGCTGGGGCGATAAGGAGGCTCCTTTCGATTACAGTGCCCAGGCAAAGTACATACTCCATCAGGCACTGCATCAGGAGGATGACGGCTCCGGAGACAACATGTGGAATCTGGACAATAAGTTAATTAAATTTGTACCTAATTCAACCTTCACAGATCCCTCTTATCATCTTCCTCATTTTTATGAATTATTTGCTTTATGGGCTTATGAAGAAGATCGGGAGTTCTTTCAGGAAGCTGCCGCTGCAAGCCGGAAGTATCTTCAGGCAGCAGTTAATGATGTAACGGGACTTGCTCCGGAATATGCTACCTATGAGGGTGTTCCGGTTTCTAATAATGGGGGTCATGATTATTTCTTCTCAGATGCTTATCGTGTAGCAGGAAATATCGGTTTGGACTATCTGTGGTTTGCTGCGGATCCCTGGCAGCAGGAAATGGCGGGTAAGATACAGGCTTTCTTCGTGAAAGAAGGCATCGGAAAGCACTATAGCAAATATACCGTTGATGGAACAGCGGATACATCTGCTAATTATCAGGCAACAGGGCTTGTTGCAATGAATGCTATGGCAAGTCTGGCGTCGGATGGTAAAGACGCAAGAGTAATGATTGAAGATCTGTGGAGCCGATCCCCTGCCACCGGTAAGTGGAGATATTATGATGACTGCCTCTATTTCTTCAGTATTCTGTCACTAAGCGGGAACTATAGAATATGGGAATAGTAAAAATTCAAAATATTAGCAATAGTTGATATTGTAAAAGCAATAGGTGAGTAGAATAAATATATTCAAAATACTTAATATGGAATGGTAAAGTTAATAACTTGAAGAGATTTATTCAGGCTCATTAAGAATTATAGCTTTATACGTTTTTTATTAGCGAAATCAAATAGCTGGAGGAGAAGGGGAAAAATAAGAAGAGAGGTATCTTATATGAAGAAACTATGTGTATTAGTACTGGGTCTAATTTTAGTATTTAGCATGGCAGCAACTGCTAGTGCAGATGCTAACGCTTCCTGGAATGCAGGTAAGGGTACTGCAGTTGTAGATGGCCAAAAGGATGATGTATATGCCGGAGCTCAGGAAATGAAGATGAGTGCTGTATCTGATGTTCTGGATGGCGGAACAGCTGACGACACAGCAGCTTCTGCCTGGGCAGTATATGATAATGAGGCAATATACATCTTTGTTGAAGTAAGTGATAGTGCACTTGATGATACCAATGCAAATGTTTGGGAAAAAGACAGCATTGAACTTAGAATTGATAATAAAGATCAGTTGGTTCAGGCTTATGCAGTTTCAGAAACAGTTGATGGTACCGCAGCATCTGAGTCTAAGGTTTTAAAGACAGACAAGGGTTACAATGTTGAATTTAAGATTCCTTATGCAACAGCAGAAGGTTCATCCATGAAGTTTTCATTACAGGTTAACTGTGCAAGTGATGGTGCAAGAAATCATACGTTACATACGAGCGAAGATTTAAAGGATGCTTGGCAGAATAATGATGTTTTTGAAAATTTAGTATTCAGTGCTGATGCTGCAACTACCGCTGCAGCAACTACCGATGCAGCAACTGGAACGGATGTTCCTAAGACCGGCGTTGTGTCTATGGATGTACTTCTGGGAATGGGCTCACTTGCATCCATGGTTGGACTCACTTTATGTAAAGGTAAAAAGATAAAAAAATAAAACAATGAATTAATTTATTACCCCCTGTTTAAATTAATTTATATGAAAATACTTTTCTTCCAGCTAATGATTTAATATCGGTTCAAATAAGAAAATTATTTATTTCAGAAATATAATGATAAGAATTCTCAAACACATTCTGAAGTAATTAACGTTTCTTTAATTAATGTTAATTATGTGGATATTGAACAAGCTATATTATGGCCGGGTAGACTAGAATTAGCCTACCCGTATTTATTAATAAACAGAAAAAATAATCAGAAACCATAATCAGAAACAATAAGCAGAAACAATAAACAGAAACAATAGACAGAAACAGTAAACAGAAACAGTAAACAGAAACAATAAACAGAAACAATAAACAGAGTTTTATACGAACTGAGAAGGAGATTGAGAAGAATGGCAGACGGTGCTTTTTATACAGGAGTATATCCGAACTTATTTTCAGAAATAGGAATATCAGAGGAACAGATTGAAAAAAAGATAGAACAGACCTTTGAAACATTATTCTTTGACCCACAGGAAAAGATATATTTTGATAAGGGGAAAGACAAAGGATATATGCTTGACACAGGTAATATCGATGCCAGGTCCGAGGGGATGAGCTATGGTATGATGATGGCAGTTCAGATGGACAGAAAGGATATCTTTGACCGTCTGTGGCTTTTTTCTAAGACCTTTATGTATCAGAACAGCGGGAAGTTTGAAGGATATTTTGCTTGGTCGGTTGCGCCGAATGGGAAAAAGAATGCGGAAGGCCCGGCTCCGGACGGAGAAGAGTATTTTGCCATGGCACTCTTTTTCGCAAGCGAGCGCTGGGGTGACGGTGCTGCGCCCTTTAATTATGGTGTGCAGGCGAGGGATATACTGGAGCATTGTATTCATCAGGCTGAATTAGTAAAAGAGGGAAGCCCAATGTGGGATCCCGATAACCATTACATAAAATTTGTACCGGAAACACCTTTTTCCGATCCGTCCTATCATTTGCCGCATTTTTATGAGCTTTTTGCCTTAAGGGCGAATGAAGAAGACAGAGCCTTCTGGAAAAAAGCAGCAGAAGAGAGCCGTAAGTATCTGCAGCGTTCCTGTCATCCTGTTACCGGTATGGCCCCCGAGTATGCAGAGTTTGATGGTACTCCAAAGCGCTTATTCCATGACGGACAGTTTTATTCCGATGCCTATCGTGTTGCCATGAATATAGGCTTGGATGCATCCTGGTTTCATGTGGATGAAGCTCTGGGTGATATTATTGATAAATTACAGCTGTTTTTTAGTGAAAATACAAGATACGGTGAATATGCTAATTATCTAATTGATGGAACTCCTCTAGACCAGCCGGCATTGCACCCTGTGGCAGTTATTGCAACGAACGCTGCAGGGTCACTGGCTGCGACAGGCAAATATCGTCTGGAGTGGGTAAAGGAATTTTGGAATACACCTCTTCGTAAAGGAGACCGCAGATATTATGATAATTGCTTGTACTTCTTCTGCCTTCTCATGTTAGCCGGCAGGTATAAGATTTATTAGATATAAAAATAAATTGCAGAAGGTGTTAAACAGGAAATGAAAAATTATAGGAATCAGAAGCATTTGTATGCACTGTTAATGATATTTGCAATAACAGCCTCAGGTTGCAGCCTTGCTCCGAAGGAGGAGGTATTGCCTGATGCACCTGTGATACCAACCAGTGCAATAAAGGAATATCAGAAAGCAAAAGTAATACGCGGTGATATCATAGACAGCGTAACCATTGATTGTACCTATAAGGCTTTTCAGACAGAGGAGCTTAAGTTTCGTATCAGTGGATTGCCGATTGATCACGTTTATGTTGAAGAAGGAGATTACGTAAAGGCAGGAGATGTACTGGCTGATCTGGAAATGAGTGATATCAGCCGGCAGATAGGAGACCGCACGGATAATCTCGAATTGCTTAACTTAAGGCTCACACATCAAAATGAACTGAGACAGCTGGCAATATCCAATCAGAAAAAGCTGAAAAGTATTACGGGTTATGACAGTCAGCTTGATTCTAAGTATAACCAGGAGATATCCGGCTATGATCATGCCATAGCAAAGCTGAAAGATGATTTGTATATTGAGCAGGAGCGGTTGGACCAGCTGAAGGAAGATGTAAAAAATCATCAGATTATTGCAGGAATGGATGGTATCGTATCCTTTGTTGCCAGTCACCAGAATGGAGATACTTCCGATAAGGGAACAAAATTTATAACAATCTATGATCCGAATACGATGGTTTTTGTTACGGATGGAACGAACTCCGAGCAGTTCACGAAAGGTCAGAAGGTCGACATCACAGTGTCAGGAGTAGTTTATCCCGGAGTTGTGATCAGTCCGGAGGGACTTACGAGCCAGGATTCAAAAAGCACAGATAAAGGAGCAGTTTATCTGGAGGTAGATAATTCGGGAACCCAGCTTCACAAGGATGACCAGGGGGAGATAACACTGATACGAAACGAACTCAAGGATATCCTCTATCTCCCGGTCTCTGCTGTTCATGATGATAATGGTAAGACAATAGTTTACGTCGAGGATGATGGCGGATTTAAGAGTATCAAGGAAGTGGAGACAGGAATGAAGGCAGACCGGAAAGTAGAGATTATATCCGGTTTAAACGAGGGAGACAGTGTCATACTTGAATAAGGTGACTGGGAGGTTTGCAAAATGTACAAAAAACTATTTGTTATTCTATTGGCATCCGCTGTTTTCCTAAGTGGCTGTAAAAGTAAGGAACCGGCGGTTCCTGTATTGGCAGAGCCAGTAGGTTCCGATATGGATACGGCGGTGGTAACAAAGGGAGACATTTATGAATTAACCACTTATGATGCTAAGGTATATCCGGAGACACAGGAGGTCTGTTTTCCTGTTAACGGAACGGTGAAGGATATCGATGTATATCTTGGACAAGAAGTTCAAAAGGGAGATATTTTAATCCGTCTTGACGATGAGAACAGTAAAAAAGAGCTGGCAAAGCTTGAAGCTGAACTGGAAGATACCAAAATCAATAATGAATACAATAATGAGCAGCAGCATTTGGATCTTCAGATTCTGGAACTGAATATCAGACAAAAGCAAAAGGAAAAAGCTTCTGAAATCGACATAGCCCAGATGATAGCAGATTATGACAAAGCAAAACTGGAAAGGCAGCAGACGCTTGAATTGCAGCAGTATGAGATAGAAAAAAAGCAGGACAAAATAGATGAGATAAAAAGTCTGATGGAAAAGAATATATTAACTGCGCCATGTGCGGGCAGTGTGGTCTATATCAAGGAAATACACAGGAAGGACCAGATAAGTGCTAAGGATACGGTTATCATCATTGCCGATGCTTCAAAGCTGCATGTTCAAAGTGAGTTTATCGATGCAAATGTGATAAAGAATGCCAGCCAGATTTATGCAATCATCAAGAATAAGGAATATGCAATAGAATATATACCTTTAACAACGGACGAGCAGATAAAAATGAAAAACAAACAGGGGGTAATTGAGAGCAGCTTTTCCGTAGAGAATGACAATAATATTGCGTCCGGAGATTATGCCTGTATCTGCATAAAGGATAAGTTGAAAAACAATGTGTTAACTATACCCAAAAATGCATTATACAGTGATTCCGAAGGAGAATTTGTATATCGCATGATTGATGGTTCGATAGAAAGATGCAATGTAGAAACAGGAATAGAAACTGATATTCAGGTTGAAATTAAAAGCGGCTTAGAAGAAGGAGATGTCGTGTATGTTCAGGGATGATAAAGCTTTAAGAATAATCGTAGTATTCATGATTGCAGTATCCTTATGTACATCTTCGATTGCTTATGCAAGTCAGACAGATACAGGGGATACCACCAATCAGGTTAATTATAAGACAGTGGTGGTTCAGACGGGTGAATATTATGAAAAGAGTGCGCTGAAAGATGTCGAAATAAACTTTTTAAGAAATGACATTCTGACTATTGATCAACCCGAGGGAACGTTTGTCCAGTATCTAATTACGAATAACCAGCAGGTGAAAGAGGGTGATCCGCTTCTTTCCTATCAGATACCGAGTGACCGTATCGGTGTTGATGAGAAGAAATTACAGCTGAAGCAGAATGAAAGTGCTTATCAGGAGAGCCAGAAGCAAAAGGAAAAAGAAATAGATGCAAACAAACAAAAATTATACACCATGGATAACAGTTCAATCGAAGCCCAGATCTTACAATTAAACATCAGGAAGATGGAAAGCGCTTATGAGCAATATCAATATCAGACTGAGAAAAGTATCAATGAGCTGAAGACGGCAATTAAGGAGTTAGAGTCCGATATGGAGCTGCAATACATCTACGCTCCCTATGACGGTGTAGTATTTATCGATGACAAAATAAAGGAAGGAACCCTGTTAAATCAAGGTACGAGGCTTATCTACATTTATGATATCAAAAGTGCTGTATTAGGGACATCCGTTAAGGAAATCAGTAAGCTTTGGTATGATATGGAGGTTTCCGTTACCGGTATTAGCAACATGAAAGAGGATACTGCCAATATCCATAAGGGTAAGATTATTGCTGTTGATTCTCTATACAATGGGAAAGCAAGTACAGGAATGATATATATCCAGCTAGATAACACGGAGGAATTAATATCCTCCATACAAAAAGCGAATATAACTTCGAATTCAGTTTCTGTCGATCATGTTCTTATTATTCCGTTAAGTGTCGTTAAGAAAAGTGATGATATGAAGTATGTTTTTGTACTGGATGCAGATGGAGTAATTCGAAAGCAATACATAACAGGTCGTGATAATGGAGTGGATATGTGGGTCTACAGCGGTTTATCAGAGGGGCAGCAAATAGTGGTAGAATAGGCAGGTGATGGATGTGTTAAGTTATGTATTTCATAAGATATGGAATAAAAAATGGATGGCAATCAGTCTGATCATAGGTAATGTCTTGCTGATAGGAATGGTCATAGGAAACACAGTCTATTCAAATGCTGTCTTAAACAGAGTTCTTGTCAAGGATTTAAATAATTATATGAACGATACTGGTATCTATCCCTTACAGACTGAAATTCAAATCCGGATGGATAATACCCGTTCCGATGCCACTGTGGCCCGGAAGATGAAGGAATTGGAGAAACTCACTGCCAATCTGCCGAAGGAAATGCAATTAGACAAAAAGGAGATAATAGCCAATTATTATATCCGGACCAATTATCTTTTTGCACCAGAGGATAAGGAAGATGGGGCGTACATACTGGATTTATCCTTTCTTTCCGATTTGGGAAAGCATATTTCCTTTCTTTCCGGTAAGCTATACAGCAGCCAAATTGTAGACGGTGCCATTGAAGTAGTCGTCAGCCGAAAGGCGATGATGGAACAGGATTTAATGATTGGGGAAGAATTATACCTGGCTGATGCCCGTGATCAGAATGGTGAACCCTATAAGATCAGAGTTGTCGGAGTATTTCAAAACTCGGATGAGAATGATGCTTACTGGGTGAAAAGCCCCGATACACTATCTCAGCAGTTCTATATGGATGAGAATTTATTCAAATCCTTATTCGTCAATTATGATGCTCCGAAGTATAAATGGAACTGTAACTGGAATGTCCTTTTAAGCTATAGCAATATTAAGTCGGAGCAAGTGAGCAATATAAGAAGTACCTTAGAGAATTTCAGTAATAAAATTAATAAAATCGACTGTTATTATTATAAGGAATTTTTTGGAGACTTGCTAAAGGATTTTCAGAAGAAACAGGCAAAATTAGAAAATATCCTCTTTCTCTTGGAAGTACCAATATTTATATTGCTAATTATTTTTATCTATATGGTTAATAACCAGATGATGTTGCTGGAACGCGGTGACATCGCGGTATTAAAGAGCAGGGGAGCTTCGAACGCCCATGTCATCAGCATTTATTTATTACAGGGACTCATTTTCGCATTGATTGGACTTTCACTGGGTATCCCCCTGGGATTATTTTTCTGTAATGCTCTTGGGAATGCGAATGCTTTTCTGGAATTTGTCTCGCGTACGGCCTTGTCACTGGAGTTTACCAATAAGGCTTTGGAAGCAGGCATCCTATGCGCCTTGTTATCCTTAGGAATAACCTTGGGTTTGGCATTCTTTCACACCAGAGAAACAATTGTATCCTATAAAAGAAAGATGAATAAACGTAATCAGAAGACGATCCTATGGAGCCTGATTGCCGGAGCAGTATTCTTAAGTGTGGCGCTTTATGGTTTATATAACTTTAAGCTGCATGCGGATACCATGGTGCAGAGTGCGGAAGCCGGGAAAGGCTTGGATCCGTTATTGTTTGGCAGTGCCATCTTTTTCATTCTGGGGTCAGCCTTTGTTATACAAAGCATTTTTCCAATTATCGTAAACCTTATTTTCCGGCTGGGAAAGGGCATATGGAATCCATCCTCCTATGCCTCTTTTCAAAAAGTAATAAAAGGCTCCGATAATCAGGGATTTATCATATTATTTATTATTTTAACAGTTTCCCTGGGTATTTTTGATGCGACTCTCGCCAGGACAATCAATGGTAATGAAGAAGACCGAATCGTCTACTCCACCGGTGCTGATTTGGTTCTTCAGGAAAAATGGGTTAGTAATGAGGACGATATACAATCCTATATAACCACCTTGAAAGCGATGGGGCAGAATGTGGATGAAAGCAGCTTCGATGTCTTTTATATCGAACCTGATTTTAAGAGATATACGAAGCTAAGTGAAGTACAGGAGGCAACCAAGGTACTAGTTAACAATAATCTCGAGGTAGCCGTAGACAAAGGTAAAATAAAAACTACCTTAATGGGTATCAATACGAAAGAATTTGGTGAAGTAGCGTATTTTAAAACCAACCTTTTGGATACTCATTGGTATCATTATCTGAATGACATTGCAGCCGATGAAAACGCAGTTATAGTCTCCTCCAACTACAGGGATATGTATGGATATAAGATTGGCGATACCATTACCTATTCTGACGATCTTGGAGCGGCCAAGGGAACGATACGTGGATTTGTAGATTATTGGCCGTCCTATCAGCCCTTGGTTAAGGAAACAGATAAAGACGGAGTTACGAAAGAGATTAATCAATTTCTTGTCGTGGCTAACCTGTCTGCGGTTCAGAAGGTATGGGGCATTACTCCGTATCAGGTATGGATTAAGGTGAAGAATTCCACCTCCTTTATTTATGACTTTGCACAGAAGAATAACATTGAATTTGAAGTTTTTAAGGATTTATCTTCCGAAATCATTGCCAAGAATAACGATCCGTTTTTTCAGGGTACCAATGGTGTTCTGACCTTAGGCTTTATCATCATACTTCTTATCTGTGCCGTCGGTTTCCTGATTTTCTGGATTCTGTCAATCTTCTCAAGAACCCTGCAATTTGGTGTATTCCGGGCCATGGGTATGACGATTACGGAAATTATCGCAATGTTAATTCAGGAGCAGTTCTTCCTGTCGGTCATTCCAATTGCTCTGGGACTCTTCATTGGTAATTATGTATCAAAGCTGTTTGTTCCGTTAATACAGATTGCCTATACTTCCTCAGAGCAGATCCTACCGCTTGAAATCATAAAGCAAAGGGGTGATCAGATCAGGATACTTATGATCGTCAGCAGCATGGTAATACTCTGTATGCTTATCATTGGAAAGCTGATTTCTGACATGAAGATAACAAAGGCATTAAAATTGGGAGAGGATTAAAATGTGAAGAAAAAGCATCTTCACATGGAAAGAACTCCAAAATGAATTTCAATGGAAATTCATTTTGAACTTCTTTCAGGTTTTGTGCCGCCGTGAAACGGCGGAATGGAGGTTTTATGGAGCAGCTGATCAAGACAAATGGAATAAACAGATATTTCCCCATACCTAACGGAGATACCTTACATGTATTGAAGAATATTAATATGGAAATTCCTCAGGGCAAATTAACCATATTAAAGGGGCGTTCCGGATCCGGAAAAACTACATTAATGAATATTCTGGGTGCATTGGACATTGCCTCCTCCGGTGAAGTGTTTTTTGATGATAGTAATCTATCGAAATTGAAGGAACGCAAACGATGTAAGCTTCGTAGAAAAATGATGGGCTTCATCTTTCAATCCGTAGCTCTCATACCTACGATGACTGCCTATGAAAATGTGGAATACATGCTGCGGTTAGCCGGAGTTAGAAAGAATCGAAAGGAACGGGTAACCGAGTGCTTAAAAATGGTAGGCTTAGCTTCAAGAATGCACCATATGCCGCAGGAATTATCCGGCGGGGAGCAGCAAAGAGTGGCTATTGCCAGGGCAATTGTACATAAACCGAAAGTAATCTTTGCAGATGAACCAACCGCAGAACTTGATACCAACACAGCACTTCAGATCGTGAAAATATTCAAAACCCTTACGGACCAGGAAGGTATAACCGTTGTCATGACTACTCATGATACTGGTTTAATGGATATCGGTGACAGGGTATATGAGCTAGAGGATGGTGGTTTTGTTGAAGGATAATTCGAATGATACCTTAATGATTCAATGTGACAATCTTGTAAAAATCTATAAAACGAAGGACAGTGAGGTTCTTGCACTTCAGGGACTTGATATGAATGTATCCTCAGGTGAACTGATGGCTATTGTCGGGAAAAGCGGCAGCGGAAAATCCACCTTCCTGAACATGATCGGAGGCTTAGACAAGCCTTCCGCAGGAAGATTGTTTGTAGATGGGCAAAATCTGTTTAAGATGAATAATAAAAGTCTGATTGAGTATAAGAAGAAAACGGTAGGTTTTGTCTGGCAGAACAACGCAAGAAATTTATTCCCATACCTGAATGCTCTCCAGAATATTCAAGTCCCAATGATTTTTACGAATGAAAAGAAGAAAAAGGAGAACGCATTAAAGCTTCTTGAACTGGTTGGGATGTCGCATAAAAAATATAATCGCCTTGCCGAATTATCTGGAGGTGAACAGCAAAGAATCGCAATTGCAATCGCTTTAGCGAATAATCCAAGGATCCTGCTGGCAGACGAACCGACAGGCTCCGTAGATAAGCATACTGCCGACTATATCGTGGAAGTATTCCGTGAATTAAACCGTACACTGAAAACCACGATAGTTATCGTAACCCATGATATGAACCTGGCCAGGAAAGTAAACCGGGTAGTATCCATTCAGGATGGGAAGATAAGCAGTGAAATGCATGCCAAGCAAGACTATCAGCAGCGACTGGACAGTATATCCCTGTTTAGTGACATACACGATGAATTTACAATTCTGGACAGGGCCGGACGTCTGCAGCTGCCGCATGAGATGCTGGAGAAGATGGGAGTCCGCGATAATAAGGTGATGCTGGAATATATGAATGATACGATTGTGATAAAGCCTGCTGCGGATAAGAAAGAGGTAATGATTTCGTAATGATAAGTAATGTTAAAAGGATTTCAACCGGTAAAAGCACGAAAGCGTGCTTTTTGAAATGTGAATTATGAGAAGCATAAATCACTTAAGTATTTGAGCTGCCTCACGGCAGAATGGAGGGTAAAATGAAAAGAATATTAAAAACACTATTATTGATATTTATCATCATGTGCTGTTCCAATATGTATCTGGGGATAAAGGAAGCTGATGCCGTTGTATTTAATACGATCCCGGTTCAGGTTGTTGAGGACATCGACAATATTCCATATCCGGAGACAACTACAATTTCAAATGATTATGATCGTATTAATTATGCCCAATTTACGATCGACTCCCCGGGACAGGTGAAAGCAATCTTTCATTGCGAGGTAGACTCCAATATGACCGGAAGTACCTGGATAAGCACTAACCCTAACGGAAAGGATATCATAGGTAATGTTTCGAAATTTTCAGGAAATGAATCCGATACTTCATGGTTTTTAGAGAGCGGTACCTATTATTTATTTTGTTCCTGGGACGACCCATCAGCTGATGTGAATGTAGCCCTGTTATTTGAAAAGTCCAAGGCGGAGATGACCAATACAGGATCCAGCTTTCTTAACAGTACGATAGTCGACATGAAAAACACCTTCCGGGGTTTCTTATCCAATGCTAGACCGAATGAATACTATACCTTTGAATTAACACAAAAAGCAACCGTAACCGTTGATTATTCTTTTGATACATCTGCCTGTACCAGTGAAGACGTGGGATATTGTACCCTGTATGATCATAATGACCTTTTTCTGAAGGAAGACACCTATCAAAAATCAGATAAAGGCACACAGACATTTACATACCTGTTAGATAAGGGTACTTATTACATTAAGCTTCATGGCTTGTTAGGGAATACAACCGTAAGTGTATCACCAATGTATTATGATATCAATCTGACCACTTCT
>DATMUM010000251.1:0-2511 GCA_035564175.1 Mobilitalea sp. | reverse complement strand
TATCCATATCCTAATTGGTGGTGGTATCTGTGCTTTAGGAGGTGCTTACCTTTCACTGATCAATGGCGGTGGTATCTGGAATAATAGCAGTGTTGTTAACGGTCAAGGGTGGATTTCGGTTGCTCTTGTTATCTTTGCAAGCTGGAGTCCTGTGAAAGCAATCCTTGGTTCACTTATATTCGGTGCCTTCAGTGTACTTCAGTTCTATGTTCCGAAGAGCGTTATTGTGATACCGAATGCATTCTATATCATGCTTCCGTTCGTAATAACGACTTTAGTTTTAATCATCACTTCCATGCAAAAGTCAAAGAAGGGTTCGCAGCCGGCCGGATGCGGTATCAACTATTTCCGTGAAGAACGGTAAGAAAGATTAAATAAAATAATAATATTAGATTTAATAAAAGAAACAAGGGGATATTGCAAAATATATTAGTTTTGATTTCGAGTTCACTTCTCGAAACTTCAATTCTATGAATTTTGCAACATCCCCTTGTCTCATTAGAGAATTGGCCTACTTATTACACTATCGATTATATTAAAACAGGAATTAACAAAATATTATTCAAAAAAATAAAAAATGTGATAACATCACAGAAGATTACAGCGTATCGTGATATAGTATGGGCATAACAAATAATCAAATCTATCACATAGCCTTATAAAGTAGATTAAAGAATATTTATTTGCGGTAAGAGCATACAGCTAAAGCATTTGATAGATAAGTATAATAATTATTAGGAGGAATTACTATGTCTGCTATAAAGATAACGAAGAATAATTTTGATGAAGAAGTATTAAAATCAAAGGAACCGGTATTATTGGATTTCTGGGCAAGCTGGTGCGGACCTTGCCGCATGGTATCCCCGACGGTTGAAGAAATTGCAAATGAGACTTCCGGTACAGTTAAGGTCGGGAAAATTAATGTTGATGAAGAAGCGGAACTTGCATCACAATTCAAAATTATGAGCATACCTACCCTGATGGTTGTAAAGGAGGGGAAAATCTCTGCAACTGCTGTTGGAGTAAGACCGAAAAAAGATATATTGAGAATGCTCGAAGTATAAGTTATAATGATAACACATAGAATTTTACAAGTATTTACCAAGGTAATCTCTAATAAAATTAGATCATCGATTTTATAATATCAAAAAGGAGATATGATCATGAGTAAAGAACCTAAATTTTATCGTTGTAAGCATTGTGGTAATATTGTAGAGATTGTTCAGGATTCCGGAGTAACAGTTAAATGCTGCGGTGAAGAGATGGAGCTTTTAGAAGCGAACACAGTGGAAGCCTCCAAGGAAAAGCACCTCCCAGCTGTATCCATTGTCGGAAATGCCGTTATGGTTGAAGTAGGCACGGTACCGCATCCGATGGAAGAGAAGCATTATATTCAATGGATTTATCTTCTGACAAAGAATGGCCTTCAGAGAAAATATCTCGAACCGGGCAAGGAGCCGAAAGCGGTATTTGCGCTTGATCATGATGAGGTTATAGCTGTTTATGAATACTGTAATGTCCATGGATTATGGAAAACTGAGCTTTAGAAAGATATTAAAATAGGATTTAACAATAGGAAAAAGCCATATATTAAGGCTAAGAGATTAATTAACACAATCGATATAAATGGGGCTGTTGACCAGTGCTGTAATACTTTAGATAAAATATTACAGAATGGTTCATAGCCCTGCTTTGGATTAGAATTATCATAGTACCTTTTCAGGTAGCAGTTTAGGAGGGAAGACATGCTTAAGAAGGAAGATATCGTATTTTTAAAAGAAACCTTGAACTTCTGGAAGGATTTAAGCAGCTTACAGATTGACATGCTTGCCAAATCTATCGTTGAAAAACATTTCACCATTGGAGAAACGATGAATGGTGATGCGGAAAACTGTTCCGGACTCTTTCTGATACATACCGGCCAGGTTAGAGCATATATCGTATCGGAAAGCGGAAAGGAAATAACCTTATACCGGTTGTTCGACCGGGATGTCTGTATATTCTCGGCTGCCTGCATTATGAAAAACATATCCTTCGATATCTTAATTGAAGTGGAGAAGGATACAACGGCTTACCTGATTCCAACCTCAATATTTCTGAAGCTGTCTGCGGAGTCCATGGCAGTTCAGGCGTTTACGAACGACCTGATGGCATCAAGGTTCTCTGAAGTGATGTGGATCATGGAACAGTCGCTATTTATGAGTTTTGATAGAAGGCTTGCCACATTCCTGCTTGAACAGGCAAATATAGAGGAGAGTAAAGTCCTTTCGATTACCCATGAAAAAATAGCGAATAACCTGGGGTCTGCAAGGGAAGTGGTAACGAGGATGTTGAAATATTTTCAAAGTGAAGGAATGGTCCGGTTAACCAGAGGAACGATCGAATTGATTGACATAAGAAAATTAGAACGGATGACCTTGTAGATTCATTCGGATTAATATATAAATATTATACTGCAGATAAGAAAGTGAGATGTTAGCATGGGGCGTCACATAAAAGAACAGTTATATG
>DATMUM010000250.1:0-4719 GCA_035564175.1 Mobilitalea sp. | reverse complement strand
GAAGTTTGGTTGAATACCTGTGTGTTACCATAGTTATTCACTGCAGTTACTGACCAGTAATACTTGTGCCCAAGGTTAAGCTCTGTTTTAAGAGTATAAATGGTTTCTTGTATTCCTGACTCTAGGATAACCGGATCGGATAAATCAAAGTTTTTCGATACAATGACAGTGTAACTGTCTGCCCCCTGTGCAACTGACCATTGAAGCGTAGGCTTTGCCACTGTCACCTCCCCGTCGTCCGGTAATATGGGATAGAAGAAGCTAGGTGCAGATTTTATTTTTTTAACAAGAATCATCCAGGATTCATTTGCTCCCACATGATCAATGATTAGGCTGATATCATTCGTGGAAGCCGGTGTGAGGCTGTACTGGTATTGAAGTCCGTCATTTTCCAGGGAAGTTATCTTGTATAAATCAATTGTAATGTCCTCCCCGCAGTAAGGTTGATTGTTAAGTCTGATATTAACAAGTCCATCACAATCATTCTTTGCAAAAATAATCTTGGTTTCATTCAAGTCCACACTGGCAGTGGCTGTAAAATCCTCCGTTAGGTCAGTCATTACCTCAGCATAGTGACCGGACAACTGAGCAAACATAAAGTGTACCCACCATATGGGCCTTCTGGCTGCAGGATTTTGTTCCAATACATTCGTTGTAACGAAATCACTCATACCATTAGCATTCCGCGCTTCAAGGCACCCCTTAATATTTTGAGTAACACCGGTCCTGATGACATTGGCCATGCTTCTAGTCCAATCCGTTGGATGAAGTGAGCCTGCATTATTTTCTTCCCAGATGATATATTTACCATTGGTCTCAGGATATTTCATCTGATAATCAGCTATTACTTTCTTCCATTCCTGCAACTGACTGAAGGTAACATATCTGTCATTCACCCAGTATTCATGCCAGCATGGACCTTCCAAGGTAATGTTATTCTCACTTGAATATGGAATGTAATAATCAGAAATTCCCGAGAACCCAACAGCTCCCGGTCCTACGATAGGAATGAAATCAGGAAACACCTCCCTTACAGCCTCCCAATTACCTTTAAAGGTTTCCTCAAGCCCTGTCCAATACTCATTTGTCAAATCAGCAAAGTCAGGTTTTGCTCCGCTATCTTTCATATATTGAAGGACATCCTTAATGTACTGCTTAAAATGTGCCTGCTGAAGGGGAGTCTTTTTATGAACCTTCTCCATCGTATCCATTGGTCCTCCACCTGGAGCAGCCCAGGACGGGCTCATACCAAGGAGCATATACCACTGATATCCAACGGATTTTGCTCTATGGTAAGCTTCCAGACATCGTGCAAGAATGCTTCCCTCCAAAGAGAAACAAGAACCATCCAGATCACCGATGGCTTGGAAGTTCTGCGCCGGTATGGTATCTCTGTTTAACAGTGGCCCTAAAAGTTTCATTCTGCTGTCAGGTACATCATAATTCGGTGTCAATATGTATCCAAAGGTGCTTGGATTCACACGGCGGGTCGCCGATGAAAAGTCAACAGTAATAACTGGATTAGCTGTTACTGTTATGGTTGCTGTCGTCATAAGACCATGACTCAAAGCGGTAATAATAGTTGTCCCTTCGTTCACACCAGTAATTAATCCTGTGGAAGCATTTACTGATGCAATAGAACTATCCGAAGAACTATAAGCTACTTCTGATCTATTCTTTCTCAGAATTCCATTGGAATTCACATCAAATAGCAGTGTCTGTATTGTATAATTTTCACTGACGACATAATTACCAGGATTAAATGTGATCTGATCAATCGTAGGATTCTCATGATATAACCAGACGGATAATTTATCGATATTAATGCAATCAGAATTGTCATTGTCTGTCAGACACTGATAGGCAATTGTATTTGATCCCTCCTTCAATCTCACCCTTTGTATATTCTCAGACCATACATCCCAACGGGCATCGATGTTTTTAAATAGAATTTTCACAATGCTGCCGCCATTGATTGACAAACCAATGGTTCTGTCCGTAGACCAATTTCCTGCTGCACCTGCCGCATATCTGAGAGAAACAAAATACTCTCCGCTACTTGGAACATTTATCGTAAATGTCGTACATGCCGTACCGCTGTTATAATAGCCAGCAATGTATCCTTTCCCTGAATATCCAATATGCTGCGCTTCAATTCTCGCTCCACCGGAAAGCTCGGCCTCTTCCGCCTGGTAAACAACCGCCTTGGGATGAGTATTCGTAGGCATCATCACCGATATATTACTTTCTGCTTCTAACAAACCAGTTATTTCTTCACACACGTAGTTCCCTCCTTATCATTTTTATTATTCTTATTATTCTTATTATTCTTATTATTCTTTTCATTCTTTTCATTCTTATCATTCTTATCATTCTTATCATTCTTATCATTTTCATCAGTATTTTAAAGTATTCTGTGCTTAAAGAAGTCATCATTCATAGATTGCTATAATATAGATTATTATATAGTATTATTTTAATAAATCTTGAATAATATCGATAATATCTAACACTATCTTGATATATTGTTTCAAACCGCTTTTATATTTCCCAATTATAAAATCGTAGGTTACCTACTTTCATGTCTAAAACGCCATGACATACTTGCTTTGATCAAATAATCATTTAGATGAATTTAAAAAGACCTTCAGATGAAAACCTGAAAGTCTTTTCTAATCATCACTCTACTTTTTGGAAAACAGGCATATACAGCTTTGCATGGTTAAATTACCAAGTTAATTATATCTTTATAATAATTCCTTACGGTAGGCAGATGGACTAATCTTAATATATTTAATAAACTCCCTGTTATAAAAACTTATATTATTAAAACCGCATAATGTAGCTATCTCCGTTACTTTTTTCATAGTTTGGCTCAGATATTCACAACTTTTTAAAATCCGATAACGGTTTATATAACTAAAAGGAGTAAAACCCGTCATTTGCTTAAATAGACGGCAGAATTGACCCTCACTCAGATGTGATAATTCTGCAAGCTGCTTTAATGTTATATCATTACTAAATGCGCTATGTATATAGCGAATAGCATTGTCCAGTTGCGCAGCGAGCCTCGGCATGTTAGCCGCGGTTTCAATTTTAGATAGATGATTATTATACAACAGTTGCCATATAATAAGCAAAAATCCATTCATTCGCAATTCCCACTGTTCGATATTTTCATGAGAAAATTGATGAATACTTCTTAAATATATAAGAATTTCATTTTGCCATGAAACTGAAGAAGTTAAGTGTATAGGACAACGTAAGTTATAATGTAACGCAGGCAGTACATACTTGGAATAATGAGGGTTAATATGGGAATCTGATATAAAGGAGGTGGAAAAAACAACTGCATAAAATTCGCAGCCCTTTTCGTTCATACTTTTCGCCATATGCAGAAGGTTCGGGGGAATAAAGATAGCCTCTCCTTCTTTTAAATGATATTGCTGATCTTCTATACAGAAAATGGCTTCTCCCTGTTCTATATATAAAAATTCGGCTTCACTGTGCCAATGAAGATATAATACCAATTCTGACTCAGGTGATGTTACTGTATGATGAATAGAAAAGGGACGAGCTTGAGTTACATGCGGGATTGCCTCAAGTAATGAAGAATTCTGTTTATTCAACAATTATAAACCTCCTTTGGGTATATCATGAATTACGCATAGATTACATAATAATCTATCGATAATCCTTATAACCAATACTAGCAAAAAATATTATAATCATCAATATTTTATCTGAACTACATGAAGAATTTGAAAAAGCTATTCAAGAAATGGTTTTATAAGTCAATTTCCTAATCATGTAGAAAAAGCGTACAGCCACCATCTGGCTGATATGCTCAATTATGGTAGACAATTTATATAATAAACATAAACTACCGCCAACCACAAAATGTGATTGGCGGCAGATATTTTTTTCACTGTCTACTTGACAGGGAGCGGTTCAGGCTGCACACTTTTTGAATCTACCTATTTATGAGGAGTCTTAGGCGTTAATATTCTTTCTTAATATTAAACACGATTTTTCTATAATTTCCTGCATTATCCCATAATTTAACGGTGTATTCCCCATCCTGATAGCAATACAGGGTTGTATTATCCAGTGATTGCTCCATATCATCTATCGTTATCTTCTTAATACCGGATAAATTATCTCTAAACTTTAAAGTAACAGTGTCTGTATATGTTTTCCCATTCGTAACACCGGCGGTGGGTGCGGTAAAATCGACACAGAATACGACCTTTGTATAATTCCCAACCATATCGTATACCTTTAAAGTATACTCTCCTTCCTTAGTTATCGTAACACCGCTGCTTACCAGCTTACCGTTTAATGTCGTTTTACTCTTATTGATGCCGCTTTGCAGGTCTGACCAGGTTATTGTTAAGGGTTCACGATAAGCTTTATCATTCTTTACACCCTTAACCGTAGGCTTTTTAACATCAATATTAGAGATTTTAATCTTTTTCATCGTATGATTGCCGTAGATGTCCGTTATTCTTACGCAATAAGTACCGCTTTTCTTTGCCAAAAAGGTTTCGCCATCCAAAGCTACTATATCCTTGCTGGTTTTCGACCACACCATATTATTATTTAATAATGATTCTTCAACATCCTTACTTAATACAATGATATCCGAATAATCGATGCTGGTGTCAATATTAATGTCAATCGGCTCGTCCGTCCAGGAGTCATCGGAAGAAGTGGTCA
>DATMUM010000249.1:0-4119 GCA_035564175.1 Mobilitalea sp. | reverse complement strand
GGCACAAAACCTGAAAGAAATTCAGAATGAATTTCCTATGGAATTCATTCTGGAGTTCTTTCCAAGAATTTTGGCTCTTTCAAAATTCTTTTCACACTATCGCCCTCAATCCTTCATGCCCGAAGTAGCCATTGTTTCTATAATATTTGATTGGGAAATGATAAATATCGTTAATGGAACAACCAGTAAAAAGATACTTATTGCAGATCCCACACCTGCTCTGGCTATACCTGAGGATACAATTTGTCCCAATGCATAAGGCAATGTTTTTAATTCTTCTGAATAAATAAATGGTGAGCTCCCCATACCCCATAAGCCTTGTACGGAGAAAATCATCAGAGTCAGCCAAGCTGGTTTTACCATAGGCATTACTATCTTTCGAAACTTTACAAATTCAGTGGCTCCGTCAATATCCGCACTCTCCAGTAATGCAGGGTGAATCATCTGATCCATGAACTGCTTCATAAGAAATAAACCAAGGGAAGAACCAAAAGCCGGCAATAATAATGCCCAATATGTATCTATCAAACCTAATTTTGACATGATCAGATAGTTTGGAATGGCCGTAACCGCCGGTGTAAACATCAGGGAAGAACGAATTACCACAAAGAAAAAATTCGAAAACGGGAACTCGTATTTTGATAACGGATAGGCAGCTAAAGAAGCTATCATAATATGTCCAAAGGTACCAACTACCGTAATAAATAGCGTATTGAAAATGTATCTGCTCATAGGCACCCAGGAATCCGTCATTAAACGGAACAGATCACGATAATTTTTTAAGCTTGGATTCCTTACAATAAAGGTGGGAGGAAACCTCCATAACTCACTTGGTAATTTCAAGGACATGGAAACTGCATATACCAACGGAATCACCATTATGGTTGAAAACAACAGCAGAAAGATAAAAATACCGATATCTCCTCCGACTGATCTGGATAGTCTTTTTTTCATTAATCTTTTCACAATAACCTCCACTCTGCCGTCAGGCAGTTCAAAAACTTTGCAAAAAGCATGCATTTGAGCTTTTTGCCGGTTGAAACGCTTTTTTCAACCTAATCCCCCACTCTGTTAAGCAATTTGTGAACCAGCTGATTTGATAAAATCATGATCAGAAACAATACGGTCGCAATTGCTGATGCATAGCCCATCTCGTACCTGATGCCACCGTAATCCTGAAGATGATTCATAATTGTCTGTGCAACATAATCTTTACTCGGATATCCTGTCAGATTGGTAACCGCATC
Organism: Mobilitalea sp.; assembly: GCA_035564175.1. Classification (GTDB taxonomy): domain Bacteria; phylum Bacillota; class Clostridia; order Lachnospirales; family Lachnospiraceae; genus Mobilitalea. Next base: position 2,872 of record DATMUM010000249.1, on the reverse strand, counting down.
TCCGATACCGAAGGATCCTGCGATACTGATTACTGCACCAAACAAAAGCTGGGGCTTCATGAGCGGAAGTGTTATGAACCATAGCTCCTGCCATCTGTTCTTAATTCCGTCGATAGCACCTGCTTCATAATATTGTCTGTCGATTCCCTGAAAACCGGCGATAAAGGACAGAAACTGGGTACCCAGACTTCCCCATAAAACAACTATGATTACAATGGGTATTATGTAGTCCGTATCTTTTAAGAATAAGATCGGGGAAGATATCAACCCAAAACGAAGCAGTAAGCTGTTTAAAAGACCTTGAGCATCACTGGAAAAGATAATCGACCAGATAGCAGCCATGCCGCCGACCAGCGACGGTGCATATAAGATAACCGTCATGAACACTCTTTGCTTTCTGGATAATTCGTTAATAATCCACCCCATAAGCAAGGCAATCAGATAACCGATAGGACCTGTAACTAAGGCAAACATTAACGTATTGGCAACAGCCTTAATAAAAATCGAATCATTTAGAAATAATTTAAAATAATTCTGAAGGCCGATAAATCTGGGTTTTTCCAAGATATTAAAATTCGTAAAGCTTAAATATATTGAAATAACAACAGGCAATACAGTAAACATGATAAATATCAAAGTATATGGCAAAAGAAAAAGATAATGTATCCTATGTTTTTTCATTAGCTTCATATTATATCTGAGATCGTTCTTTACACGTTTCTTAAAGTTATTAAAATTAGACATACGACTCTCCTTCTACTTAAGCCCAAACTCAATACGTTTTGCCTTCAGTTCCCCGTTAATTTCATCAGTATAACTGAGTAGGACTTCTCTAGGATCACTTTTATCATTTAATACTGTCCACATGGCGAATTCCAAATTACGGTTCGTATAGTAACCGCCCGGTACTTCCGGAGTACCCTGTGTATTTTCTGCCTGTGCCAGCAGCTCTTTACGATCGCTTGCAGACCAGGGCAGTTTTTGAAGAGCATCGATATTTGCTGTATTGTATCTTGCTCCAACACCCATTACCGCCTCCAGTTCTTTTCCAAAACTATATTGAGTGTTTTCGGAGGTCCACCACTTTAAGAACTCCCAGGATTGGTTCTTATACTTACTGGCCTGCATAATTATGGCACCGGAACCGCCGGAGGGCGCAATGTTTGATATGGTTCCGTCCTTTTGTTCAATCCCCGGTAACTCTTTCATTTGCCACAGCCCGGCGATCTCCGGCGCAGCTACGGACAATAAATTATACATTGTATAGTCTGCAATTCCGATTGGCATCTCACCGGTTCTAAATCTGTTTTTAAAGTCAAACTCCTTCGGAAGACCATAATTATTATAAAATTCCATCCAAAACTTAAAGGCTGCTACGGAGATATCACTATCTAATTCTGTTTCCTTTAAATCATCCGTATATAACTGGCCGCCCATCTGATATAAAAACATATCAAAGGTGGAGGCATTAGCAGATAATCCAAACTTCATATTCTTCTGTTGAATTACAGGAAGAATTTCCAGAATATCATCCCAGGTCTTAATTGAATTAATATCAATTCCCAGATCCTCCAGGATATCTTCCCGGTAAAACAGCATCGGGAAGGAGAAGGTTTCCGGTAACGCATAGGTTCCACCCTGATATTCATAGGAAGTGAAGGAGCTTTTGAAAAATCTTTCAGAAATCTTATCAAAATCCTCAAAGGAGGATAAATCATATACCGCATTTCTCATGGCATAATTAACCGGATCCCCGGCCCCTACCTGGAGCACCACATCAGGCCCTTTTCCTGCAAGGGTAGCAGATAAGACCGTGTTAGCCGGTACCAGCTGTAAATTGACCGGTATTCCGGTTTTACTTGTGAATTCATCCGATATCAGCTTATTCAAAGCGATTGCCTGATCACGTCCACCAGTCAGACCATTTCCAATCCAGACCGTGATCGCGTCCGATGCCACCTCATCAGACAGCTTGGTATAATCGACAAAGAATGATGCGATAAATCTTTGTACTCCTGCAAACAGATTTTCAAAGAAACCGCTTTCTGCCCGGGGAAGCTTTGCGCCCTCTTCTGCCAGAAAAATATAATCGATCTGTAAAGGCATCTCTCTGCAGGAAGCAATCCAGCTTCCAAAAGAACCAATGGAAGTCTGAAATTGTGAATACAGAGAAGATATCTTATCCGGGTTCTTCGTCATCTTTTTCAACAGCGACGCCAGTTGATTGAGTTCTGCTGTTTTTTCATCATTCTGACCTGACTCCGCGATTAATTCGCTGACCAGAACATCTATTATTTCTGACTGTTCTTTCAGGCTTTTTAATGTATCAGGGATTAATTCTTCAAACTGATAATCCCGTTCCGTATCAGGACTGCTTCCCATTAATGCCAGCAGCTCTAAATTTGCTTTATTTAAATTCTTCAGCACTTCATCAGCTTGAGTTAAAAGCCCTGACATATTTCCCAGAGTTACCTTTAATTTAATTTCATGTGTTCCCTTCTCCAGATAGAAATTATAAGGATCCTTACCGCCTAATAAACCAACCTTCCAGGAATCACTATAGAGAAATTTCACATTCTGAACTTCTTTGAAGGGAATTTCGTCATCTATGTACAGAGTTCGATTCGAGTAAAGATCCCGATTATAATTTTGCCTTGAACGTAATCCGATATGATAAAAGCCGCTTTCCGGTACCTCCACTGTCCAGCTGATCCATTGTCCGGGAGTGTTCCACTGCTCTCCTCCGATTACATTCAGCTTCCGAATGACATTATCATAAGGTATCGTTGCCGGTGATGTGATATCGGAACCGGCATAGAGAGTAAGGTCTGATTTTTCATCTGCAGCTTCTCCCTGATACATAGCAATTCCA
>DATMUM010000248.1:0-3915 GCA_035564175.1 Mobilitalea sp. | reverse complement strand
ATAGGAACCCTTAGTGGACAAAGCATTCATAAGCTCAGCCGTCTTTATAGAATCGCAATCAGCAATATGATAGATAAGGCGTTCCAGATTACTTGATACCAGGATATCCATGGAAGGTGAATCTGTTAATATAAACTCTCTGTTCTTATCATAACGGCCCGTTGCAAAGAAATCAAAGAGCACCTTATTCTCATTGGAAGCGCAGATCAGTTTGTCTATCGGAACTCCCATCCTTTTTGCGTAGTAAGCAGCAAGGATATTTCCAAAGTTACCGGTTGGTACGACAACATTGATCTTCTCTCCCTCTGATACCTGTTTCTTCTTATATAAATATGCATAAGAGTAGACATAATATACGATTTGAGGTACTAATCTGCCGATATTGATCGAATTAGCAGAGGAGAAAAGATAACCGGATTTTTTGAGTCTTTCTGTAAGCTCTTTATTATTAAACATCTGTTTAACTCCGGTCTGTGCATCATCGAAATTACCCTTTATTCCAATTACAGCCGTATTAGCACCTTTTTGCGTAACCATCTGCTTTTCCTGAACACTGCTGACGCCGTCCTTCGGATAGAATACGATGATTTTCGTACCTTCAACATCGGCGAAGCCAGCCAAAGCCGCTTTGCCGGTATCTCCCGATGTAGCCGTAAGAATTACGATTTGTTCCTTAACATTATTCTTCTTAGCAGCTTTCGTAAGCAAATGTGGCAGAATGGAGAGCGCCATATCCTTAAACGCAATGGTTGCGCCATGGAAAAGTTCAAGATAATAAGCCTCTCCCACCTTCTTAATCGGAGCAATTTCCGGTGTATCAAACTTATCATCATAAGCCTTACATATACAATCTTTCAATTCCTCTTCCGTATAATCGGTCAGATAAAGCTTCATTACCTCATACGCAAGTTCCTGGTAGCTCAGCTTTGACAATTCATCCATTGATTTAGCAAGTACCGGAACCTCTTCCGGAACGAATAAGCCTCCATCAGAAGATAATCCCTGTAATACTGCCTGTGAAGCCAAAATTCTGTTATTCGAATCTCTTGTGCTTCTATACATTAGGTTCATATCGTTTCAATCCCCTTTACTTGTTTTTCACTTTTGCACGTTACAAGGTGCAAGTTTCATGTATTATAACATGTTACCTCTACTGGCACAATACCAACCGGCGTAATATTTCGCCTGCAGATATATCAGATACTTAATTCCACTAAAATTTTAAATGATACTGACTAATATACTAGTGCTGAATTTTTTTTAATTTAAAAATGTCCGGATCAGAAGGACATATAAAATGTCATTCCAATCCGGACATATAAATTTCTAAATTTGATTAAATCGATATGATAAACAAGAAGTTAATTCTTGCATTATAACAGCTGATTTCAATGCATATCTTATTTATAGAACTCATGGCCTCCATGTTTAAATAGCCATTCCAGGTTGTTATCAAACCATCTTGCATTGGTCTTTTTAGCTAATGTTCTAGCCATAAAGTAGAGTGCACCTTCGGAATAATCTTCGCCATCCAGTGCCCTAGTCACTGCTTCCTCTGTCTTTTTGGAAATCTTAACTGACCAAAAACGTTGATCCGATACAGGCGAGAACTGATAATCGCCGTCTACCTTCTGAAAAATAACATCCTTCACCGTATCAGGGAATTCATCATCATATATACGGTTAAATATAACGTTAGCGATCAATATCCGCCCTATCATATCTTCGCCGGAAGCCTCCGATTCTACAATACGCTCCAGCATCACCACATCATCTTTGGAAAGCTTTAAGGAAGCAGCCCTTGCAACGGAAGGTTTTGCAAAGCTTTCAATGGAACCTTTCTCTAATTTTCTTGCAAGCTTTCCATCCTGTGCCAGGGAATTACCCATACTAGAAATTGCGTTATTATATTCCGTACCATTCATAGCCTGGCCTAATAGCCAAACCGTATCATCCACCCCGGTAGTGCCAGCTGCAACCGACTCGGGAAGTTCTTTTTTATCATTATCTTTTACTTCTAATCCATAAGGATTAATGAAGTTTGTTTGAAATTTACCAGGTGTTATCCCAATCATCTGCGGTCCCAGTAATTCCATATTCACCATCTTCTGCGTTGCTTCATCAGTATTATTGTTTATCCCTGCTGCACTGGAATTGATATTATAAAAAACATCAGATCCAAGAACAAGCATAAGAAAGGATAAAACGTATGCAGTAATCACCATGAAGATTCCATGTTGATTTTCATGCATTTTTCTCTTTTGAAGAAACGTATTTATCTTAGACATAAATAATTCCTCTCTTCTTTTTAGTTATTACGCTTTCCATTATCTGTAATATCTGGTAATGCTATCAAGCATTATAAGCAACCAAATTTTTTGTGTCAATAACAAAGGTGCATTTTCGTTATAAGCAACTATTTCCAAAATCCATCATTTTCCATGCAAGGCATTTTATCACAATGTTATATTCTAAATCCGAATATTCTTTTAGGCATAATGCACAAGATAATTTTAACAAATTATTAATTATATATTAAATATTTTACGCTCAATCATCAATAAATATTCATGTTCTACTATAATAGTATGATTCTACAGTAGTTTTTGACTTATGATAATGTTTCCGTTTGTAATATTTTGTTAATATATTACGTCTGATTATGATGAAAGAGCATAGATATGGAAAGCAAATGTCGTCTTCCGGATGCAGTTGCAGTATGTAACTTTTTCTGTTAATATGTAGCAGAGGTGAGATAAAATGCTACCAGGAGTCTATACTGAAACCTTCAAAGATGGTGAATTGTATTACAGATCATCCATAACCTATCGCGGAAAACATATCAGCCTCGGGAGCTTTCGTTCTGAAGAGGAAGCTTATAAGGCTTACATATTTGCAGGAGAATTGCTTGCCGATACCTCAGAGCTAAAAGCCGAGGAGTATCCCCACTCGTGCATCCTTAATTTTGATAAATGGATTATCCTGCATAACTTCAAGGATAATCATATCTACTTTAAAAATCCGATCTACCTAAAGAAAAGGTATTTTCTTTATTACATAGACAAGAATCTGGCATTAAAATTTGATATCGATGATCTTTTCTACTATGCCCATCATAAGATATCAAAACGCGGAGGCCACCTTTTTGTTTCAGATTATGGAATGCAGGTAAGTATCCTCTCCCGTTATGGAATTAAAAATTATGCGGTTGCTGGAAGGGACTATGCACATTCCAATGGTGATGAAACCGATTACCGTTATGGCAATATCGAGATCATCAATCGCTATCATGGTGTGACTAAGGTAATCAAAAAAGGACAGCCCCATTATCTTGCTAAAATACACATCAGCGGAGATTATCTGATTGGCCGTTACCAAACGGAATCGGAAGCTGCCATCGCTTATAATAAGGCAGCAATAATTTTACTGGATAGCGGTTTAAATAAGAATTTTCCTCAGAATTATATAGAAGGAATCGATGAGATAGCTTATGCAGCATCCTACCAGAAAATAAGAATTTCAAAAAAGATTATAGCCTTTGCGGAAGCGTTTCATGCTAACTTAATTGCAGCATTTTCTGACTAATATGTTAACAATATTTTAAATTTTAAAAAAAGACTACCTTTATTTCAATTTTATGTTATAATAAGGATAAATATTTTTTCTTCTTCCGTTTTCATAGTTTCACAAATTGAAGCCACAGGCATATTTCTTAAGTGTTTTCGGTACATTCGGAATGTACTGACTTGAAAGGAATGTTCTGTGGCTCATTTTGTTTTTATGTTGTATAAATGGCATCTGTTTTGTTCTCAGAGTGTTTACAACACTCTACTCATTCATATTATAGTTTAAAATGACAGTAAATACCGTACCTTCCGAATCACTCTTTGCCGAGATGGTTCCTCCATGCATCTC
>DATMUM010000247.1:0-4304 GCA_035564175.1 Mobilitalea sp. | reverse complement strand
CCCTCCTGTCGGAACGGTCAATCGATATACTCCTCTTTCACTTTCTGATTTTGTTATACAATCTGAAAGAATCTCTGCACGTTTTTGATTCACCACATCCGTAGGAGTCGGAAACATTGATATTCTATCATCCAGTTTTCTTTTTAATACGACGAAATCTACAAAGGGGCTCTTTCTGTCCGTTCGACCTGACATAAAATATTCGGTATCCAGATAATCACTGTCAGTCAGGCAGGAATAGATCATATGCGTAAAGAAGCCAAAGGTAAAACCTCCATTCCCATTAATCGGCTTTAGCCCATTAGGATGAAACCGTAAATTAGATATATCAATTTCCTTTAAATAATCGCTATGATCAGGAGGCCTATACTCCTCTGATAATCTGGCAAACAGTGTCCCCTCTCCGCCGATATCGGAGGGAGTCCCGCTATCCATTAATCCACCATGATGACCGGCGATACAATAAGCTGCCAATTTTCCAAAAATTGATTTTTTAAATGCAATTCTTGCTCCTGCTGTGGTATGGTCGCATCTATTCCCTTTCCCTCGGATACGCCTTTGAAAATCATCAGAATATTTACCTATGTCATGTAAAACGCCACATTCAGCAGCGAATTCACCATTACCAAATTCGTCACCGAAATCTTTGCACCGTCTTTGAGTTTCATAGAGATGCTCGGAAAGGGGTTGTAATTCTTCAAAATCTTCATGCTTTAATAAATGAGCAATTTTCATAACATTCTCCTGCAAATACTTCTAACAACAGCAACTGCAATACTAACTATAACACTAAAATAATACCACATATCTTTCCATTATTCTACACAATATTCCTATTTACGAGAAATATATGTAAATTAATTATTGAATCCGTGAAGCTTTCAAATATAAAATATACGGACTTACCATTTTGTATAATACTCGATTTTTCTTTCAGTGGTATGATTGCATTCGCCATTTTCGGGTACATAAAAAGCCCTACAATCATTGAATTGTAAGGCTTTCTTCTTTCCTATGACTAGCCAAAATCCGAAAATAATACAGTGTATTAATCTGTCTTTCTAATTGGCGCACACTCCAATTTGCTTTTGCACATTCCTCATGATAGAATTCCCGTCGTTCCTTATTATTATTCCGCATTAACAACCGATAATGCGACCAGCGTAAATCGCTACACCGTGTGTAGCGATTTGCAAACACCATATAAAACTGTCTCATATTTCTCAAATTAGCTGTATTAAACCCTTTACCAAATTCCTTTGTCAATTCATCTGACAGGTATTTAAATAATCCCTTACCATACTCCGCTCTGTCATTTTCTCCTCAGGCAAGGTATATCTGCTCCCCGATTTCCCAATAAGCATGTACCAACGAAACGTGTTGATCCATCAATGAATTTTGCATATAATGAAATAAATACAGAACTATCTGTCGAAATCGAATCTATGTTTCTTGAAGCTGAGCATGAACATTTAACTTCAGATATAAGATATACCCATGCTGAAGTTTTCTCTGAGCTAAGAAGCTGTATACATAATGCAAATTATAAATAATTATATAGTTCGCACACAAACGAAAGCCATGTGCCTATCTAAATTCCTCTAGATAACAGGAAAGAGTCCATACTCACGTATGAACTCTTTCTTTTTACAGGGGCAGTAGGATTTGAACACTAGCATACGAATTTTTCCATTCTTACTAGAGTCGTATAAGCTCTCATTTACAAACCCTCTTCCGCAATCTTTGCCAAAGGGCTTCTTTCCACCTCGTCTAAAGTTACGTGACCTGTAATATTATAGGCTTTCATCTTTTCGATTACATAGACAAGACCATTGGATTTTGAATCAACATGCGTATTATCAATCTGATTGTCCGAAGGATCTCCTATCATAACGAATTTTGCGTTTATACCGGCTCTTGTCAACATTAACTTTGCCAGATGAGGCGTCATTTCCTGCGCTTCATCAATAATGACCATAGCATTGGATAATGTCCTCCCCCTCATATAAGCAAATGTTTTCATCTCAATTACGCCTGCATTCCGATATTGCTGTAAAAAATTTTCAATAGTAAAAACAGGCTTGGAATATTGACGCTTCTCTCGGTCACCCATTAAGTTCTCAATAGCGTCACCGAAGGAATCCATGAAAGGCTTTAGTTTTTCATTTTCGGTTCCAGGCAAGAATCCGATGGAATCTCCCGCTGATATGACGGGTTTCACATAAATAATTTTATTATATACATGGCTTTCAATGACTTTCTGCAAAGCTACAGCTACTGATAATATAGACTTTCCAGTGCCTGCACCTCCGCTCAGCGTCACAAGGTGGATACTTTCATCCATAAGAAGTTCAAAGGACATTCTTTGTTCTCTGTTTCTTGGTACCAATCCCCAAGCCTTTTCATCGGAATACTTAAGCGGTACTATTCTTTCTCCATCATATTTTGCCAACGCTTCATGGGCTACATTATCACTGCATTTTATACAGAAAAACTCATTAGGATACGCGAATGGTCCGGTTTCACCACTTAATTCCAATCCTCCCTGAAAGATCTGATCAATCTGTTCAGAGGGCAGTGTTATTTCCCGATATCCTTTATAGATATGCTCTACATCGACTTTATCGTTTTGGTAATCCTGGACCTCCAGACCCAGAGATTCTGCTTTTATTGCAACACAGATATCCTTTGTAACTAAAATTGTTTTTATTTTTTTAGATTCTTTCTTTATATTAATTGCAATTGTTAATATTTTATTATCATTTTTTATTAAGTCCAGTCCATCCGGTATGCCGTCCGAATTCATATGATTCATCTCAACTCTTAGGGTACCGCCCTTCGGTAGTTTTACTCCCTCATGAATATTACCATATTGCCTGACATTATTGAGTTCTCTAATTGCTTCTCTGGCCTGATAGCCAATAACCCCTTCCCTGCTTTTTAAACTGTCCAGTTCCTCTAAGCAGATTAAAGGAATTATTACATTATTGTCCTCAAAGGTGTATATGCTGCCAGGAAAATGAATTAATACATTTGTGTCTAAGATGTAATTTTTAATCAAATGAAATCCTCCTTATGATTTTTATAATATGCTTTTTCCATTTCTAAAAATTTTCTGCACAATGTAAGCTTTGCAAGGATTAATGATAAAATATGACTTTTTGTACCATATTTATATTCTAATTATATAAGAGGAAATCGTGGGATGCTTGAAATCTATGTAAATTATCCGTCAAATGTTTTACAAATCAATACGTGCGTTTAAAACTTTCCAATGTAAGTTTTGGTTTTCATCCATATCATCCTTGTCATCCGAATATTAAGAGTCCTGATGCTGTCGGATGTAATTTCTCATCTGCTTTTGAAAATGCAACGATACCGATTTCCTCAATGATGTCATCGTACTTTTCCAGATATATTCTGATTTAAAAGCCATATGTCTATTCGATATCCTTATAAAGTTTCTAGTCCAAGTCTTTTACTGGTATATCTTTCAATACTTATCAGGTAGTAGGACATTTCCTACTACCTGATCATGAACTCTTCGTCAAGATTCTTGATTACACTTTTGATTACACTCGCTATTTTTATATGCCAAAAAAGCCTTGAAAACATTCTATTAACGTTCATAGGGACATTTTGTGAACAAAGCTTATGTATGAGGCGGACGGCGAAAGTCGTTCGCCTCATGCTCTTTCTATGCAATGTTTTCCTGTTCCAAATTTTCTTCGACCGGCTCCACGCTGTCCATAACGCCCACATCGCGATAGACGATGCGGATGCTCTGCTCGGCGGTGCGGGAGTATTTCTCGCCACGTTCCCCGACCTCGATGCGGCTGATGAACAGCCTCAAGATTTCCGGAGTCAGCTCACTGATTTCCGTATACCGCTTGGCCTTCTCAATGAACGCTTCTACGTTGGCGGCGGAAGCCTTGAGCTTCTCCAGCCGGGATTCCTTTTCGGGGATGGCTGCCGATAGCTCCTTTTGCTCGACGTTGTAATCGCCGGAGAGGATGCGGAACTGCTCGTTGGTGACGCGCCCCAGCACGTTATCCTCGTAGAGCCGTTTGAAAAGCGCGGTCAGCTCCGTGTTTCTGCGCCGCATGGTATCCAGTTCTTTCTGCACAGTATTGATCTCCCGGCGAAGCTCTAAGCTGTTCTTACGGTTGATATACTCGGCAAACAGCCTTTCCTTCTGCCTTGCGAAGTGCGTCACCCTGCGGAGGTCATCCAGGATGATCTGTGTCAAGTCCAGCTCTCGGATGTAGTGCGCCGAGCAGACCTCCTTGCCCTTCTTTTTGTAG
>DATMUM010000246.1:0-2411 GCA_035564175.1 Mobilitalea sp. | reverse complement strand
AGGGTGCGGTGGTTTTTGACTTTGGTTCAAGTACCTCCGACAGTACCTATATGTATATCAAAGGCAGTACTGCTATTGATATTGATACCAGTGAACCGTTAGGTGGATCTTATATTGAGCAGAAGATGCTAGAAGATTTTTTTGAGGGTAAAAGAAAACGAGAGACTCTGAAGGATGAAGAAAATGCGAAGATGGATCTGAGGGGCATCAAAGAAGCCCACTATCTTTCTCCAATGGGAGAATTGGCGGCTACCGTATCCTTTATCGACGGTATTGAGGCTAAGATGGTAGACCAGGAATATATGGAGTACATAACGCATCAATGCGAGATAGCCTATATTAATAATGAGCGGATAAAGGTAGGAGGCAGCTGGGTAAAGCTTTGCCGGGACTTTCTGTTTCGTATCAGGGAGTTATTGAGGAGCAGTCCAATTGGAACGGTTCTTCTGACGGGGGGAGCATCCAGAATGCCGTTTATACAGGGCTTATGCAGCGATGCATTCCCATATGCCAAAATTATCGTTGATCAGGATCCTTCCTTTTGTGTATCCCGAGGCCTGGCATGGGCGGGAAAGACGGATTTGGAGGCTCAGAAAGCATTTCGAAGCACCCTGTTATCCATTCATTCCTTTCTAAGCGCCGACGATTATGATCGTACTCATCTGATTAACAACATTATTATCGGAATTGCAGACGGGATTTATCTGGATATCCATGAGAAAGTAGTCAGGCAGGAGCTGCTGAAATGGAAGAATACGAGTATAAATGAATCCCCGAATGATTTATGTATTCATATGAATGAAAGATTTAACATTGTCATTGCACAAGAGGATATTCAGGATAAGATAAAGAAAATAGTGGCAGAGCAGCTTAAAAAATCACAGAATGATATCATTGCGATCATTGATAAGAATTATAAAAGTATTTACGGACAGTCGGTACCAAAGGATTATCAGTTCATAATTACGGATGAGATGCTGGATAAACTGAAAAATAGATTATCCAACATAAAGATGACACTGAATTCGAGCACCACCGTAAATCAGGCACTGGGGTTGTTTGGGCTTGGTCAGGTAGCAATGGGAGCACACTGTTTACCGAGTGACAGAGCGGCAAAAGCGGACCGTGCCTTATATCTTCCAAGCAGGGTTGTAAAGTTAAAAGAGCTATGCAGAACTGAGATAAGATTCGATTTAAGATATGGCAAACATGTTGACTATAAAGCACTTGTTGATGAAATCATGGTGGAATTCACGCCTCAGATTGAGAAAATGGTGGAAAGTCTGGCATTATACTTTGCCAAATAGATTACTGCATATATAGAAAGGGATAAATATGGAGGATAAAAGAAAGAGTCAGATTGAGAAAGTCTTGAATGCATGCAGAAAAGCTTATAATTGCAATATTCCAATTATCTATCTTCTGACGGAGGAGATAGAAATTGCGGATGAGATTGTAAACAGCGAGGCTCTAATCCCATTTATGCACCTGATTCCGAGTGATCAGAAAGCTGTCACCGTATACGAAGCCTTTCAGTACGAATGCGAATCGCAGATTCATGAGAAAGATATCAATATCAAAAAGTTGCTCCCTTATTTGAAGGAGCTGCTCTCTGATGGTAAAGAAGACGAAAAAGAAGCTGTTAAATACCTTTTGAACAAGATACCTGCGCAGTTAAAGGAAGAGATTAAAAAAGCACATGATGAAGCTGATTTTGAAAAGGCAGTCTATGATATAGGCGAACGGGATTCGATAGCAGAGCAGAATAATAAGGTTATCCATAGATTTATCACCTTTTTAAACAGTACGATTTTACCGGATAGGGATTTTTATGATAAAAAGCGTTTTGCAGCATATCAGAAACAGATCTATTATAATCAGACTCTTCATGCATTGTGTCTGAATATGGAATATAGTGATGAAGATATCCGGAAGCGGAACCGACTGCTATTGGGCTATATGATATCGAAAGCCTTCGGCAGAACTCCGGAATATTATGAAAGTATCAGTAAAATATCGGTTGATAACCGTGAAGTGGGATATTCCTTATCGAATTTCTTCGGTAACTACGATACCGTTAAGTTTCCCCGAATCGGGGTGATTAAAAATTACAATCTATCTATACCGATAGATAATCAGCTGAGCGGGTATATTCATGCTTACATAAATGCAAAGAGCGGAAGTTCAATTAAAAAATCGATATTAATTCTAACGGCTCCTGTATTAAAGATATCGGCAGGGTTTGAACCCTATATGGAAGTAATTAAGGTCCCGCACCTTGAGGACTGGGAAATACACGATATCATAGAGCGATTCGTTAATAGCAGAAATAAACCGGGGCGTTTGATAGAAGCGGTACCGAATAAGGATTACATTGATAAGATGATTGCTTCTCTACGCGGTTTCAGCAA
>DATMUM010000245.1:0-13782 GCA_035564175.1 Mobilitalea sp. | reverse complement strand
TTATACCCGATATTGAGTCAGGATTCTATTTTTTTCGTCCTAAAAGTAGGAGTAAAATGAGTCAAATTTATTTGAAACAAGAAATACAGTAAAATCAATAACTGGCGGTACTTTTTAGAAAGTACTTGCCGAATTCAAGTTTATTAAGATTTTTATATTGATTTGTTAATATGATCTTTAATTATGATCTTTAATTATGACCTTTAGTTATTATCTTTAATTATGATCTTTAGTTATGATCTTTTAATTATGATCTTTAGTTATGATCTTTAGTTAATATCTTTAGTTATGATCTTCTAGTTATGATCTTTAGTTATGATCTTTAGTTATGATCTTTTAATTATTTATTATAATCTTTTTTAAGATTTCCTCGTAAGAAGCTCCTTGAGGTATGGAATAAGATCCGGCTCTGATAATACTTGCTTTTCCGGCTTTTACGATATAATTATTAAAATCATCCTCGTCCTCGATTAAGCCTACAACAACAAGGAGTTCCGCTACTTTTCCGGAGGACATTCCGCTATTAATAGTAAAGCTTATCTCTTTTCCTGAGGTTTGATTATTATCAGCAGCAGGTTTTTTGGTAGGAGTAGGTTCCTTCGTAGTTTCCTGTGATGGAGCTACTGTCGGTACAGCCGTCGGAGCTGCTGTCGGTGCAGACGTCGGAGCTGTCACCGGAGTTATAGTAGGCTCAGTAGTTGACCCAGCAGTTTGAGCTGTTGTCGGTTGAACTGTCGGTTGAACTGTCGGTTGAACTGTCGATTCAGCTGACGGATTGACAGGAGTAACCGATGGAGCTCCGGATAGCAGGTTCGCTGCACTTGTCGGTTTTTCATCCTTCATTATCTGATCAAGATTAGCATTATATTCATCCTGGGTTACCATTCCAAGTTCTTTCGCACGAGCCATTATTTCCTTGTCAGTAAGCTTTTCATTCGTATTACCTATAGACAATATAAGAGTTGTCAGAATAATACCAATTCCAAGGCCTCTCATATAATATTTTACCTTCATAAATTGCACCAAGCCTTTCGGTTTATTTCTTACCCTTAAATAAATCGATTACCAGCTTTACTTCCCCTTGTCCAAGTCCTAATAATTTTGATATCTCCATCACAGATTTTCCCTTTGAATATAAAGCTAAAATCTCTGAATTATTATTTGAGCTTAAGCTGTTTATCACAAGGGGATCCTGGGTTATCTCCACCGGAGTGTCAGCAGCTTTTACTGATTTTTCAACATTGGCAGCCTGTGTTGAAAGTTTCTCAGCAGTCTGTGATTTGTCTTTTTTCACATCTTGTACCTTTTCAGCACTTGCTCTTGATTCAATAATATCCTGAACCTTCTTCTTGGATTGATCAATTTCTTTAACGGCAGCCTTCAATTCCTTTTCCTTGTCATTCAGCATATTATAAAGAAATACTACTTCTTCATGGTTTCTTTTGATTTTCTCAAGTATTTGATCGGAAAATTCATTAACAGCCATGATTTTCTCATTTGATATTTTACTCAGGGCGTCATCCGTGTGAACGATAGTGTCTTCATTAATGTCATTCACCATCTCATTCAGCTTTTCCATCAGCTTTCGTTTATCTTCGTCGCTGACACTGCTTTCATAGGAAAATGGCAGAATAGCCGCTTGTTCTGCTGATTTATCCGGTCTGTCTACCAGCCTGCAGCTGATGATAATTGTAATAATTCCTATAATTATTAAGGCTATCTCTAATGGGTTCATTAAAATCTCCATTCCACAGAAGATTAGAAAAAGATATCTATATTAACATATCAAAGCCCTTTCTAGGTGACTTTGCATCTTTGTTATCCTTTTTCTCCTCTTCTTTTTTCTCTTTTCTTTTATTATTGGAGCCTGTGTATTGATTATTTCCTTTTTCTTTTGCATCGTAACGGTATTCCGGATTATCAGACTTCGTAAGTTCCTTTGGTTTATTATGTTCATTTTCAACCATCGACTGAAAACTCTTGCTTGCCTGTTCCTGCAAATGCTGAGTTCTCTGGATTTCCATATGTTTGATCTGCGAAGCTTCCTGCGAACGCATAATATCAATTGGTCCCATAGGCATTCTCCCTTCCTACTGCTTCCTAAGCACAGATTACTTTATTATCTAATTAAAACAACCGCAGTATATTAATTCAAAGGCAAGACTTTAATATCTGCCCGGTCACGAATAAATTTACTGTGATGGGTTTCCTGTCGGATATAATGTATTACGTTAGAAATAACTAATTTCGTACCTGGATATACTATATCCTGCACCTTAATAACACCAGCGGAAGTATTATCCACCTCAATCCTCAGGTCTTCGTAGCGCTTTTTCGCTTCTTTGATCTGAGTTTCAAGCATAATATTATTTTGAGTTACCTGCTTTAAATATTCTTTCTTTTCATTGGTAATCGGAACACCCATCATAAGCTTTTTACGAAACTGAACAAGTGCCTGCGCCAGTTTCTCTTTATCTGCCATCATGACTGCGAGTTTCTTCTCCAGATCACGGAACTCCTCCACTATCTTGGGATCAATTCCAACTTCCAGAAGGGTCATGGTACCCATATGGGAACCAGCTGTTTTTACAGAAATCATCGAACCGGATCTAATTTCACCGCCGGTCACAAAGCCTCTTTTTCCACCGACAACGATATCTCCCTTTGCTGATACCTTGCAATGAAGAATTGATTCTGTTGATACATACCCACCGGCAATTACTTCAGCGTTTTCCAGGAACTTCGTAATGATATTGCTTTCTGCTTTCAGAGTGCCTTTATTCATTCCCTGCATGCCACGTTTCAATATAATCTGGCCTCCGGCTTCAATATAAGCACCTTCTACAACACCGTCTACTTCAATGTCACCCTTTGCTCTAACAGAAAATCCGGTAATAACATTACCGTGAACAACAACATTACCATCATATACAATATCACCTGTCGAAGCATCAACATCAGCAGGAACTTCATATGTATCTGAAACGAATACTCTTCCATCTGTCAAGCAGACATGACCGTCTACCTCGGAGAACATCTGAAGACCATCCGGCGACAAACGTATCTTATTACCGTGACGTAATACACGATTATTCACTTTTAATGGCCGGATAATGGTACCACTCACATCAATTCCAGGTTTTCCAGGATCCATTGGTGTAAGAGTCGCTAACAAATCTCCTTTACTGCAATGGCTGATGATATCAAGCTGATGAAAATCTACGGAACCATCTTCATTGCTTTTTGGCTTCAAGGTTAGGTCTGTATTAAAATGATAGGTTATAATTGCATCTTGACCTTGAATTGCAGGTGTTTCCTTAGCAAGTATGTAATTGGCGCAGTAATAACGGTTACGAAGGAAACTATTAATTTCGTTTTCATCAACCCCATACTTTACACCTGCACGTACAAGGGCATTCACGATATCTTCCCTCGTTAACAAATGTCCCTTACCAATCGGCGGATAGAACCTGGCTTTCGCGTACTTACGCTCGTCCATGATATCAACTATCATATATTCATCCGTATCGGGGATGACTGCAGAGGATATCTTAGCTTCTACTGAACCTCTCAGCATCGTGATTGCTCTTCCGATTGCAATTTTATCATATTCGTAAATCTTCTTATCAATCAGATAATTACTGATTTCTTCATATAAAATTGCATCACCACCTGCTTCAGCCTCATATAGCTTAATATAAGTTCCGTCATATTTTGTAATCAATTCGAAATAACCATTTCTCACACTCATAATACTCCTCCCAATCTTTTTTCCATATCTCGTTGTATGTTAGTATTACTTAAAGAAATACCTGCTATATTTCTCTTAATGAATCATTCTCTCTTATCCGCTTTGAAAATTCCTCGCTATATTTGAACGACTGATTTCCACTTCAAAGCAAGCCAGACGAATGATTGATTGCATATTACAACGAGATAATTTATTCCTGTCAGATCCTATGAATGTCAAAAACTAGCTAAGAGCTCTATATTATTCCCGAGTTTAAATTTCATTTTCTGTAAAGCCTTTGTATGTAATTGGGAAATCCTAGATTCCGTTACCTCAAGAATCCGGCTGATTTCCTTTAAAGTTAATTCTTCATAATAATAGAGAATGATTACCTTCTTTTCCTTCTCTGTCAATGTTTCCAATACTTGTATCAGTAGTTCCTTCAATTCCTGTTTTTCAATTATTTTTTCCGGTCGGTCAAAATCAGCGGTAAGACTCTGTTCTACCTTGGATTCGGTACCTTGTTCCATAAACTCATCCAATGAGATAATATTTGTTATCTTCGTCTGGTTCTGCCAGTTTTCCAATTCATCAACTGATATGTCTAGTTCCTTCGCAACTTCCTCATCATTAGCCATACGGCCATACTTTAATTCAAGACTTTGATATGCCACATCCATCTTACGCTGCTTTTGACGGATGCTTCTTGGGATCCAGTCCATTTTACGGATTTGGTCAAGGATAGCTCCCCGGATCCTGAGGGAAGCATATGTTTCAAACTTTACTCCCTTTGAACAATCAAATTTATCAATTGCATCAATTAAGCCAAAGGTACCATACCCAACAAGATCATCATATTCCACATTATAACCCAAATACATACTGAGACGACCTGCTACCAGTTTCACTAATCCTGCATATTCAATTATGATTTTTTCCTGGAGCTCCGGAGTTCTTTTCTTTGCATAATCTTCCCAGAGCTTTTGTTTCTGTTCAGCGTTCATAGCTCCTCCTGAAATCTACTTCATATTTTCACAGAAGTTTAACTGTTTTTCCCATCAGGCTGTTTATCTTCCTCTTGAGTTTCCTCAGTCTGTTCTTTTTTAGCAAATTTCGTTAGTGCCACATTAATGACTTCTTTTGTAATTAATCCAATAAAATAAAAAATGATGATAACTATTAATAAACGTTTCAGTCCCGTAACCAGCTCCACTTTATTAACAATATTGATTATGCTGGTAATCGCTCCTGCAATAAGCGTAATAAATGGCGGTATATATCTGTCTCTCAAGGTAACCTCCATCTGCGTGTGATAAACTCGAATGATTTTACAAGACAATTGTCTTAATCAGGATGAAACACATGCAATCCATTATAATGTTTTTTTCTCTTTTCCCACTGATTTGATTAATAAAATTCCTGTTTCCGGATAGAATTCTATGGTTCTCCCGTAATTGTCACCAGTGTCCTCTGCCTTAATACTAATCCCCAGCTGAGTAAGCTTCAGCTTCGTAGCTTCTACGTTCCGGTCGCCAATCCGCATCATATCATTGTTATTACTGAATGCGAACATCTGGGCTCCTCCGGCAATTTTAGCGATTAGAGACTTTCTGTCGGCACCGATCGCTACCATGCGGCTGATTAAGGCATCGATTCCGGTATCTGCAAATTTGGCTTTGTTTTCATTGTTAAGTATCTTTGTACTGTCAGGCAGCATGATATGTACCATTCCGGCTATTCTTCGATACGGATCATATAAAACAGTTCCTACACATGAGCCAAGTCCCAGTGTTGTTAGTGCGTCTGGTGAGACACAAACATTTAAATCTGCCATCCCAACCTTTATCATTTCGTTCATGTATTCACCCTATAATCCTAATGATGACAATATAGCTGCATAAGAATCAATCGTCGGTATTAATATAAAATAACCGTTGACTGCTTTATCCTCGTCTCCAAATTCCGTCTCAATAAGCAGTGCCTTATCGCCGATTTTACCGAATTCGATTGCGGGAACGCTTAATATAGCCCCAGCCATGTCGATTGCCATATAGGGAACGCTGGACGTAATTAACATATTGGTTAATGTAGAAAGTGATGACAGATATGCACCTGCAATAATGTTGCCGATTTCGTTCAATGCGGATAATTCCATCTCAGAGAAATCACCAGTGGAAACTTCATAGTAACTTCCTACTAATACATTCACTAGATGTCTGGACGCTTCCATATCCATCATAAACATCATCATTCCGTCGATCTGGCCTTCCAATGTAAATAAAATTCCGACTACCAGATTTTCAGCTCCTCCGACTATATCTGAAAGCTCTTTAAACTCTAACAGATCAACTTTGGGAACCTTCATATCAATCTTTGAATTAATCATCTGCGAGAGAGCTGTCGTGGCATTACCCGCACCGATATTGCCGATTTCTCTAAGTACGTCAAATTGCATATTATCCATCTGATTTAAATTAATCTGGGACACCTCTTATACACCTCGCATTTTTATTATATTTTTGGTAATTGCAAAACATATGATAATTAGGATTGACTGTATTTACTGAGTTTTGCAATTACCTGTTGTTATATTAAGCTTTGAAATATTTACCCAAAGATTAATTTGTTGCTTCCTTTTCAAGTACGATGGAAGAAATACTAAGAAGATTGATGAGATCCGATCCAAATTTGCCAATACCAATGCTGTAATTTGCTTTTCCATCCTTCTCATCATAAGTCATCTTTTCGATAGAATCAGTTTCTAAAGTGATAACCTCTTTTACTTCATCAACGATTAATCCGACAGGTGCAGCCTGAGGCTCCGGTCTTACGATTATAATACGTGATTTTGAGGTATAAGCTTCTTCCGGTATTCCAAGCTTTAATCGAAGACTCATAACCGGCATGATCTCACCACGGAGATTAATTACACCCTTGAAGAAGGACTGTGCCTTGGGAACTCTGGTAATACCCTGCATAACTATGATATTATCAATATACTTTATATCGATACCATACTGCTGTTTGTTCAGATAAGTTATGATAAATTGCTTTGATTCATTTGCTGCCATCCTGATACACCCCCTATACTAATGAATTAACATCAAGAATAAGAGCTACTTCACCATTACCAAGAATGGTTGCACCGCTGATAATCTTGTGATTCTTAATGTATTTACCGATTGACTTAATTACGATTTCCTGTTGTCCGATCAATTCATCCACAACCATTCCGGCAAGTCTCTCACCCTTCTTTACAATAACTATGAGGAGCTCAGACGGCTCAGTTTCAGATAGGGTACATTTTAATATATTACCGAGACGTACCACCGGTACAACACTGCCTCTCAGATTAATCACTTCTTTACCTTGGATAGTCTTAATCTCAGTACTTGGAATGTTTTCCACGGTCTGAATACTACCCAGCGGAAGTGCATATTTTTCTTTGCCGATGACAACCATAAGGGACTGTATGATAGCAAGTGTTAACGGAAGACGGATTATGAAATTGGATCCCTCACCCAGTTTTGTCTTAGCTTCAATCTCACCGCCTAAGGCTTCAATCTTCGTCTTAACAACGTCAAGACCTACGCCACGGCCTGAAACATCGGTTACCTGCTCCGCAGTGGAGAAGCTTGGCTGGAATAAGATATCAATGAAATCCTTATCAGTCATACTCTGTGCCTGTTCTTCGGTTATGCTGCCTTTATCAATTGCCTTCTTCTTAATCTTCTCCGTATTGATACCGGCACCATCATCTCTAACTTCAATGACAACGTTATTACCATCCTGATATGCATCCAGATAGATGGAACCAACCGGGTTCTTACCGTTGCTTGCTCTCTCGGCATTACTCTCAAGACCATGGTCAGCCGCATTACGAAGTAAATGCATCAGAGGATCTCCGATTTCATCAATTACGGTACGGTCAAGCTCCGTCTCTTCACCGGTCATATATAATTCCATTTCCTTATCCAGTTTCTTAGATAAGTCTCTGATCATTCTTGGGAAGCGGTTAACAACACTTTCAATCGGCACCATTCTGGTCTTCATTACGGATTCATGAAGATTGGTGGTTACTCTTTCAAGGTACTCAATCTGCTCATGGAACGAGTTGTCCAACATAATATTGGTGGTTCCGCTGATCGATATCAAACCGTTCTTAGCAATAATAAGCTCACTAACCAGGTTCATCAGTACGTCCAGCTTATCGATATCAACACGTACGGAACGGTTAGCTACCGGCTTCGCAGGCTGCTGCTTCGCCGCAGGTGCATTACCTGCCTTCAAGGAGTTATTATCCTTAAACTGTTTCGGCTGAGAAGCTACAGCTTCATCCTGTTTTAAAGCAGCTGTATAGGCTTCTATATCTGCATCAGATAAACGGATATAATCAGCAACTACTTCCTTAACTTCAGAAACATTGGAAGCAATCTTAATCAGCTTGTCCGGGCTTTCCTTAGTAATAATGAAAGCTGAATAATCAAAATCGTACTTTTCATCCTCCAGATCCTGTGCACTGGGGAATAGTTTGATTATTTCACCGCATTCTTCCAGGGTACGGTTAACCATGAAAGCTCTTGCACCCTTAAGAACACAATATTCCTGTATGTATACGGTAAGACCGATTACATTCATGCCAAGTTGTCCGGCTTTCACCATGGCTTTCTTCTCATGATCCTCGATCTTAACATTCAAAAACTTCAGCTTACCATTGTCTGAGCTAGGTGCAACTTCTACCGCTTTCACAGTACCTGAGGCTTTTGTCTCTTTAGCCGGTGCTGCAGTTCCCAAGCCGGCAGTTAAGATATCATTTAATGCGCTAATGATATCTTCATTATCCTCTTCACCTTCATTTGCTTCTGCCTGGATATTGCCTAGATATGATTCCAATGCATCAAGACCTTTGAATAATACGTCAACCAGTTGTGAATTTGCCTTCATATTACCATTACGGATTTCAGAGAATACATTCTCCATATCATGGGTTAGGCGCTGCATTCTCTTATATCCCATGGTTCCCGACATACCCTTTAAGGAATGTGCCGCACGGAAAATCTCATTAATAGTATTCTCATTTTCAGGTTCACGCTCTAAAATGAGTAAGTGCTCATTTAAGCTTTGTAAATGCTCTTTCGCTTCTTCGATAAAAATCTCAAGATATTGACTTACGTCCATTTAATACACCCCCACATTCTTTATGATGGCATCAGAAACCTCATTAAGCGCAACCACTTCATCTACCAGACCGGCATCCTTAATCACCTTCGGCATGCCATATACGATACTGGTTTCTTCATTCTGTGCTATCACATAAATATTTTGTTTTTTTGATAATTGTGATATTCCGGCAGTTCCGTCTCCGCCCATTCCTGTTAATACTACGCAGGTAATCTGGTCAAAATTCGTATCTTCCAGGGACTCATACAAGATATCTGCACATGGAAGAAGGCCATGCCTGGCAGCTTCCTTGGATATTGAGATACAAGATTGTCCATCTGACTGCTTTTTTAACCTCATCTGGTAACCGCCCTTTGCGATATATACGGTACCTTTACTAAGTATGTCGCCATCTTCTGCTTCCTTAACCCTGATCTGGCTTAATTCATTCAATCTGTCTGCTAAGGATTTAGTAAAGCCACCGGGCATATGCTGTACGATTAATACGCTTGCATCCAAGTTCTTAGGCAAGCTGGGTATTACTGCATGAAGAGCCTTGGGCCCTCCGGTGGAACAAGCAAGAGCCACGAGTTTGTCTGCATTCTGCGGAAGCTGTGCTGAGGCTTTCTTACGGGATAACTCTGCTGCTTGTTTGATTGGCTCTAATTTTTCAATGATACTTTCCTTTGTCGATTTGGATTCCGCTTTGGTAGCAGCTGAAAGGCATTTAAGAATGTGGTCGGTGAACTGGTTGCTTTTTACCTCCAGGTAACTTTCCGGTTTTGTAACAAAATCAAATGCACCAAGTTCCAATGCCCGGATTGTTTCCTTTGCATCCTTCTTCGCTATTGTGCTGACAACAATGATAGTAGCCTTGAGGTTCTGCTCTTTCAGTTCGGCAAGCATTTCGATTCCATTCATTCTTGGCATATTGATATCAAGAAGAACTGCATCAAATTCTTTCCCTCTGTTTTGCAGAACACTCAGACCATCAAGACCATTTACTGCAGTCTCAGTAACCTGGAATCTTTCATCTGCGTTAATTATATCAGAGAGAACCCTTCTCATAAGTGCAGAGTCATCTATTATCAAAATATTTTTCTTCATTTTTCAGATTTACCTTTCTGCATTCGCCATCCTAATGCATCTTTCGCTGGTATTCATCATCAAAATACGATATCCATCGACTATTTTTCATTTTTTCTGCGTTTTCTATCCTGTTCAAAGATGAATTTAATCAGTTCTTCCCGGTCTCTTTGAGGGATATCGGTAAATTCTATTCGGTTTTCATAGGAATCATATCGGTTCGTAACTCTGATAGAAGTTACCATTATGGCAGATAGCACCAGTCTCTTAATTTCACTGCGCATAGCAAGATCTAACTTAATTCGCAGCTTATCACCCTGGTTATACTGAACCGGCGAATTATATCTTGCTCCTCCGCCGCTGATGTCCATCACGGTGGCTTTGACCCATTCTTTTTCAAATAAAGCCATTAACTTAAAGCAATCTTCTTTTTCCTGATTACTTCGAAAATCATTGGAATGAATTTTCTGTTCAATCATTTCTTCTTCTTTTCTGATTACCCTATATTCAATATCAAGTAGACACTCCAGCCTGTAATACTGTCTTCTTTGATACTTCTCCAGATTCGTAGTTATTCGTACCACACAGACCATGGCATTATTCTCTTTGTGATTGCTTAACACGACGCAATTACATTGAAACAAGCCTATATTGGTATAAAAACACAGATTGTAGTTTTCACCAGCATTAAATATAATCGCTCTTCCATAGACAATAGGCGCAGATATATTGATGATATCAAAATCTGCGAAATCAAGAAGCTGGCTCACATAAGTTCTTGCATTGCGAAGCGGTTTTCCAGCCTTATCAAGTGGTTTAATATCAATTTTATCGCCTAAGGTTAATACTTCACGAAGCATGTTGTCCCTCCCACAGGATTAATACTATTACACTTATCTAATTCATACTGATTATTTCTTTATTCTGGATCGGAGCAGATTTGTAAAAAGCTGTGCTATTCCAATCTTATTCTGTGAATTATCGGCAGCATTCTCAAATAAAACATCTGCAAATGAGTATAAAGTTTTGGAGAAATGTGAATTCGGATATACGATCATTGCCGGTTTTTGCCTCATTACGGCTTTTGACACACTGGCGTCCTGAGGTAATGCACCCAGATATTCCAGCTTAAGGCTTAAGAATTTGTTTACGACCAGACTTAATTTATCATATAGTTCCTTACCCTCATCGTAAGTATCAATGCGGTTAGCAATCATTTTAATCACGGTTTCCTGTAATGGGATATCCGTTTTCCGGTTCAATGTCTTAAGTAGCGCGTAGGCATCGGTTATTGAGGTAGGTTCCGGTGTTGCCACCAGCAGCACCTCAGAACTTGCAGCAACAAATTCCAGTACGGAATCTGAAATACCTGCGCCGGTATCGACGATTATAATATCTGCTCTTTCATCCAGTTCAACCAGTTTTTGTATTAAGTATATAATTTGATCCTTGGTCAGATTCGTCAGCTCTTGGATTCCGGAGCCACCAGAGATAAACCCGATATTCTCAGGTCCCTGCGTAATAATATCTGACAGATTCTTTCCCCTGAACATAAGGTCTGCTAAGTTATACTGGGGCCTGATGCCAAGCATAACTTCAACGTTGGCAAGACCAAAATCAGCATCTAAAATAATTACCCTGTGTCCAAGTCTTGATAGGGCAATTGCTAAATTTACCGATATACTGGATTTGCCGACTCCTCCCTTACCGCTGGTAACCGTAATTACTCTTGCAACTCTTCTTGGGGTGGTCTGCTCTTTTACCATTTTCCTTAACTTTTCTGCCTGATCCATATTATTGCCCCCTTAGTAGTTGCTTAGCTATATTTTGAGCGTCAACACGTGAAATGTCATCTGGTACATTCTGCCCAGAGGTAGCATAAGATAGAGGTGCTTCCGTTAACATGCGAATATTAAACAGGTTACCGATAGAACTGGTTTCATCTAATTTAGTAAAAATCAAATTATAATTAACAATATCGGAATAGGCTTCCGTAATCTTGACTAAATCCATGTACTTTGTTGTGGCACTTAATACAAGATAAATTTCTCTCTCAGCTTCAGGAATGGTATTAATCAGAGATTCGATATCATCTCTTTGTTCCTTGCTGCGGTGGGAGCGGCCAGCTGTGTCAACGAATACGATATCATAATCACTGAATTCCTCTTTGGCCTGTATCAATTCCTCTTCGGAATAGATTACCTTTAAAGGAACACCTAAAATATTGGCATAAGTTCTAAGCTGTTCTACTGCAGCAATACGGTAAGTATCAGCGGTCAGAAAGGCCACCTTCGCTTTTTCACTCACTTTGAATTTAGACGCAATTTTCGCTATTGTGGTTGTTTTTCCAACACCGGTTGGACCGATAAAGAAGATAAACTTTGGAGTTTTTCCTACGATTTCAATTATTTTCGACTGTCCAAGCTTTAAGATTATTTTCTGATAGATGCTTGCCAGAATATTATCCATGGAAGCATCCTTTTTCAGATTACCCTCTATCTCAGAAAGGATCTGATTTGCATATTTTTCATCTACTTCATTCGAAACCAGCTGATTATAGATCAATTGAATGCAGGCGAGATTCTTATTCGTTTCCATTACCTTAGCCTCAGTCTTTTCCTTTACTTCCTTCTCCTTCTCGATCATCTGCTTTTCCAGTAAGCTCTGCAGATTATTCAGCTTCATCTCAATCGCTGAGGGATTGGTTACAGAGTCATTCCGGGAGGTTTTGTAGACAGTTTCCGCAGGTTCATCATAAATGATATCCGGATAAATTGGTTTACGCGTCTGTGCTGTATTCACTGCTGCAGCTGTCTTCGGTTTGTCATTTTTATATGTAATGTTTTCATCGACAGCTGCCGTAATTTCAACAATCGATTTACGAAACAGCTTATAAATCCCCTTTGGAGATATCGTTTTAATATTCATGACAATAGCATCCTTGCCAAGTTCCTCCTTGGCAAGCATAATTGCTTCTGTTTCTGTATTCGCCTGAAATTTCTTGATAATCACTATACTGTCACCATCCCTACAGACTGTAATTCTACATTAGAGTCTATCTCATTATATGATATAACAACTAAATCCTTAAAATAATCCTGTGTCAGACGTTTGAAATACATTCGTACAATCGGTGAAGTTATGACAATCGGGTTCTTACCTAACTCCTCCAGCTTATGTACTTCCGTCTGAACCGAATCAATAATTTCCCTGGTAACACTCGGATCCAGTGTCAGATAAGCACCTTGCTCGGACTGCTTTACTGAACCCATGATTTCCTGCTCCACCTTAGGATCAAGAGTAACCACACTGGTCATTTCGTTTGAAGGGAAATATTTATTTGATATGGCACGTTTTAAGCTTTGTCTTGCATACTCAGTAAGTACATCAGAATCTCTGGTGGTCGGTGCATAATCGGCTAAGGTTTCAAATATCGTTACCAGATCTCGGATGGAAATTCCCTCCCGCAATAAGTTCTGAAGAACCTTCTGGATTTCACCGATGTTAAGCAGCTTTGGCACCAATTCGGAAATAAGTGTCTGATGTGACTCCTGTATATTGTTAACCAGATTTTGAACATCCTGTCTGGTAAGCAATTCGTAAATATGGCTTCTGATGATTTCTGTCAAATGGGTTGCAATGATGGACGGTGGATCAACAACCGTATATCCGAGCGTCTCCGCTCTCTCCCTCTGGCCTTCGGTAATCCAGATGGCCGGCAGATGGAAGGAAGGTTCAAAGGTAGGAATACCGGTAATCTCTTCCTCTACGTAGCCCGGGTTCATTGCCATATAATGATCGAACAG
>DATMUM010000244.1:0-11980 GCA_035564175.1 Mobilitalea sp. | reverse complement strand
CTTGAATATCTTACATATCCTGAATTCCTTCTGTGACAGCAATACGGCAGTAGTGATAACAACCCATGCTACCCATCTGATTGAGAATCAGGTAAATGCCACCTACATCCGTGTAAATAAGGGAGAAGTTACGGTGGAACGGAGGGGGCAGAAGCAATGAGGACATTTATTTATAACATAGGATACTTTATATCAGAAGCACGCAGGACCATCCGTTTTAATCCGCTTTCCAACCTCTTCTCCGTGATTGGTACCGGTCTGATTCTATTCCTCTTCGGGATGGTACTTACAGGCTGGTTCATCGGTGACAGATTAGTTACTTCTCTTGCCAAAGAGGCTGAAGTCAGCGCTTATTTTAGCAGCGATGTCGGGGAAGAACAGGCGAAGGAGCTTGTGGCTGCGATCAAAACCATGGAGGGTGTTCTGGATGCACAGTACATAGATGAGACTCAGGCCTATGAACAGAATAAGAAGCTGCTGGGAAATGAAGCAGAGATTCTGAAGCTGTTTGAGGAAAATCCATTTGAGGCATATATTGATGTGAGAATTAATCTGGATGATATGGATGCAGTTCTGTCTCAGGTCGGTAAGCTCCAGGGAATTGATTATGTCAGGGATAACCGGGAAATTCTTGAGCAGTTGAAAGGAATTGTAGATACACTGAAGGTGCTTGGCATTTTTATAGCCTTGGCAGTGGGTGTAACTACCTTAATCATCATTTCCCATATGATAAGGCAGGGTATCTATAACAACAGAGAACAAATCAATACCTTATGGCTGTTGGGAGCACCCAATGCTTTCATCGGTTTCCCGTTCGTTCTGGCCGGTACCCTGCTAACACTGTTGGGAGGAGGACTTGCGGCCGCTTTGATCTTTATCATGATGACTAACGGATATGATCAGTTAAGCGGATATATCATGTTCTTACCCTTACCGCCAATGGAGGAGTTGAGAAATAAAGTATGTGTAATTATACTGGTGATTAGTTCATGTCTGGGATTAATGGGAAGTATTTTTGGTTTGACATCAATTCGTAAATCAGATAAATAGATGTAGTATTTAATTACAAGGAACTGCTGAAAAAATAAGGCGGAAAGGACTGTTATCGCATGGATATCTGTAAATACACTCAGATACCCATGTACTAACAATCCTTTCCGCTTTTTGTTATAAAGCTGACCGGTTGCATTAAATGTTACAATAAACTGAAAATCCTTTGAAAGTTTCCCCGTATCAATGTGTTTAATAATGCCGACGTATTCATAACCCTCAGGAAGCTTTCCCTCTGGATGTTATTCGCTGGACCCGGTATGTGTTTCCAGTAGCATACAGTTTCATCATACATTACTTTTGGATAGATTTAATCTGCCCCAGGGAGTGTACAACCACATATTTTATTCGATTTTACCTTATTAAATATTTTGGGAACTTATAACCGTCAAATAAAATAGTAGACATAAGATCACTATGATAACTATAACCTGGCAATTTTATTTACATATCTAAAATAAAAATTATTCTATATTTCATTTTATAAATATGATATACTTTTTAGAAACAGTTTTGCGAAAAATAATAGATATTATATAGGCTGTGTGGCAATAGTTCACATAAGCAGCTCACATTCAAACTAGACGGACTGGACATGACGGAGGTAGGACAATGATAAGTTTTATTAATGATTATAGCGAAGGTGCACATCCTAAGGTTCTGGAGCTTTTGATGAAATCAAATCTGGAACAGAATTCTGGTTATGGAGAAGATATTCACTGCGAGAGAGCGAAGGAATATATCAAAAGGGAATTAAATAGAGAGGACGTGGATATCCATTTTATAACAGGAGGAACACAGACCAATCTGTTAGTCATCTCTTCCTTCCTGCGACCGCATCAATGCGTAATTGCTGCCGATACGGGTCACATTAATGTTCATGAGACCGGAGCAATTGAAGCTACCGGACATAAAGTTGCTGCGGCACCCTCTATGGACGGCAAATTGACAACAGATGCCATCAGAAAAATTCTCGACAGTCACTCCGGTGAGCATATGGTGCAGCCGAAGATGGTTTATCTGTCAGATACTACGGAATTGGGAACGATATATACAAAGGCAGAGCTGACCGCCATTCATATGCTCTGTAGAGAAAAGGGACTGATCCTTTTCCTGGATGGGGCCCGTCTTGCATCAGCCTTAACCTGTGAAGCCAATGATCTGATGCTTAAGGATATTGCGGAACTTACAGACGTGTTCTACATCGGAGGAACGAAGAATGGAGCTTTACTAGGAGAGGCCTTGGTTATCTGTAAGGAGGAACTGAAGGAAGATTTCCGTTTTCTGATTAAGCAGCGAGGTGCATTGTTAGCCAAAGGCTTTATCCTTGGAATCCAGTTTGAAGCTTTATTCCTTCCAGAAGGTGAATTGGCATCCGATTCTGTAGCTGATCGTATACTGTATTATCAATTAGGACGCCATGCCAATCAGATGGCTGCACAGATTGCAGATGCGCTTGTAAAGAAGGGCTATCAGTTCTTTGCGCCGCTATATTCCAATCAGCTATTTCCGGTTTTCACGAAGGAACAAATTACCTCACTCAGCGAGAAATTCGGGTTTTTAATACAGGAAGAAATCGACGAAAGAAATAGTGCTGTACGATTGGTTACTTCCTGGGCAACCCCGCAGGAGTATGTGGACGAATTGATCAGATGTATGTAAAATAAAGAATTCGCTATATCCGAAAACAAAGCAGGATAAGAAACTATAAATAGTTATGAATTTCAATGATTCAAAAAAAACGGAGGTATCCATTATGCTGACAAGAAAAAATGTGAAAAATGGAGATGAACTTTCCATTCTGGGCTTTGGCTGCATGCGTTTCCCGATGAAGGGCAGCAGTATTGATGAAGCAAGATCGATTGCAATGATTCGGGATGCTATAGAAAAGGGAATGAATTATTTTGATACGGCTTATTTTTATCATGGCGGAAAAAGTGAGAGCCTGTTAGGAGATGCACTTTCCGGAGGTTACCGGGAAAGAGTGAAGATTGCAACAAAGCTTCCGCCTTTTATGGTCAGTAAACTGGAGGGTGCTAAGAAAATCCTTGAGACGCAGCTGACCAAGCTGAAAACAAATTATGTCGATTATTATCTGCTTCATATGCTGTCGGACAAAGCTACTTTTGACCGTATGACAGCCATCGGAGTAATCGAATGGCTGGAACAGTTAAAGAAGGAAGGGACCATACATAATATCGGTTTTTCCTTCCACGGGAGCAAAGCGGAGTTTAAAGAGCTGATTACCGCTTATCCATGGGATTTCTGCCAGATTCAATACAATTATCTGGATGAGAACAACCAGGCAACCAAGGAAGGCCTTCAACTGGCGCATTCCCTGGGTATCCCCGTGATTGTCATGGAGCCTCTTCGCGGCGGCAAGCTGGTTAACAATCTTCCGGATCAGGTAATTGAGGCATTTAAAAGCTATGATAAGAACAGAACACCGGCAGAATGGGCACTGCGATGGATCTGGAATCATCCGGAGGTTAATGTGATTCTTTCCGGTATGAGTGATGAAGAACAGATGGCAGAAAACATTGGAATTGCAGGAGATGCCCTTCCTAATTCCTTATCAGAAGCTGAGCTTCAGGTATTTGACCGAGTAAAGACAATTCTGATTGAGAAAACCAAGGTTCCCTGCACCGGCTGCGGTTACTGCATGCCATGTCCTTCCGGAGTCAATATCCCCGGCTGCTTCTCATCCTATAATGATAAATATCTGTTGAATGATAAGGGAAACCGTTCCAAATATATGCAGACCCTAGGATTGACCTCCAAGAAACCGGCATTTGCCTCTCTTTGTACGGAGTGCGGTAAATGCGAGCGCCATTGCCCGCAGAATATCAAGATTCGTGCCGAACTCAAGAATGTAAAGAAGGAAATGGAGGGCATTGCATTTAAACCGGTTGTCACCATTGCCCGTAAAATAATGAGAGTAAAATAACATTGTGATTATATAAATTTTTTCATACGTAATGAACAGGAGCATCCTATTTTATCCTACGGATAAAATAGGATGCTTTTTATGTTAAAGGTAATCCCGGGATAAGTTTACCAAAGCAAACTATCTATTCCAAAATATTGAAAATTCTGTTTTGAAATTATGAAAATCATGCTATAATAGAAATAGTAAATTGTCGAGTAACAGTAAATTATGGGGTATAAAAACTAAAAAAGGAGTAATACCGGAAGGTATAAGTGACTTATTATGAGAAAATTCAGACGAATTTATCTGTTAGTTATCCTGTTGGTACTGATCGCAAGTGGAATATGGACTTATGAGAATAGGAATTCAGGAACCTTAATCGTATCCTACATAGTAGATTCAGTATTATTTTTACTGCTAGTTTATCTTCTGACAGGAAAGTCAAGAAGAACAACAATCAAAGTGGATCCCAAAGACTACAAGGAATGGATTACGGAAGGCAGTGTTGATAAAAATAACCGGTTAAAGGTTAATATCTTCACTTTGGAGGATCTCGTCAAAGTAGCAGTTGATTCAGACACCAGGGTAATTCATGATGTAAAGCTTAATAAATATTTTGTATTTCTTGAAGACGTTGCCTATGTCTATGATCCTCCCTATATCGATCAGGTAATGGAAGGAAAACAGCAGATTGGTAAAATACTGCTGGATCGCGGTTTAATCACTTCACAACAAATTGAGACAGGCCTCTACTACCAGAAGCGTGTCGGCAGCAGGCTGGGAGACAGTCTGGTTGCACTCGGCTTCATTGATGAAACAACCCTTTACAGTACCCTGGCTGCACAACAAAAAATGGCCTATTACGAATTGGATGCAAAAATGGAACCTGCTGATACCAGCTGGCTTTCGGTGCTGAGTATCAATAAAGCCAGAGCACTGCAGGTACTTCCGTTAGGTCACAGGTCGGATGGAAAGCTGGTGATTGCCTGTGGTGAAAGTGCCTGGGCAGGTATCCATGAAGCGATTAAAGAAATCTTCGGACCGGACATCTACATCGTGGCTTCACCGCCATCCCGCATTTACGAAATACTGGAAATACTGGATGATAAAATAAAATCAGAAAAAATTAAGAACAGCTTTGCAGAGCTTTTAAAGGAGCATAAATTAGAACCCTATGAAAGACTCTCGGAGGAAGAAACAGAGCAATTTGTGAAATCCTATCAGAAAGGGAAGCTGGATATATATCTTTTGATTAAATCCTTGGGTGTTACTAATTCCGTTATCCTATCCCAGACTCAGGATAAGGATGCAGTTCTTGGCTTACTGACAAGTAAAAATCAAATGAACGGGGAAACTGCCAATCTGATCATGGCATTAAACAAAGTGATTAAGAAACAGGAAGCGAAAGACAGACAGGATAAGGTAATGCCTGGCCTGCTTGAGCTTCTTAAGGAAGCATATTACATTACAGCAGACGCTGCTGAATGGGTGAATAAAGAAGTGGCGGCCAGTAAGAAGTCTTTCAGGGAAGTGCTGGAAAGCAACTATCTGGTATCCAAAGAAACAATTGAACAGGCTGCGAGCATAATTGAAGCTCTGAAGAAATTGACAGTCAGAGCAAAAGTATATTAAATTGAACAATGCGTTTCCGATTAAGGGAAACGCATTTTCTATTTTATATGTATTATTTTCACAGTTTCATCGAAAAATAAACGATAGATTTGGATGAAAGGTAGAAATCAATATGCAGACAGTGAAAACGAAAATATTTGAATATGGGGATAAAGAAATTGAATATCTAAAAAGCGTGGATCAGCTTCTTGGAGATGTGATAGACCAGATCGGTAAGATTGATCGTGTCATTATACCTGATCTGTTTCCAGCACTGATTTATGCAATCATCGGACAACAGATCTCATTAAAAGCAGCCAGGACGATCTGGGGCAGGATGCAGGAACGTTTTGCAGATATAACTCCAGAGAATATGGCGGCTGCTAATCTGGAAGAGATTCAGCAGTGCGGGATGCAGCTGACCAAGGCAAAATATATCAAAGGTATTGCCGAAACTATAGCAAATGGCGTATTTGACCTGCAAAGCCTTTATTATCTGTCAGATAAGGAAGCGGTTAAAAAGCTTTCCTCCCTGCATGGAATTGGTATGTGGACTGCAGAGATGCTTTTGCTAAACTCCATGGAGCGTCCCAATATCATAAGCTACGGGGATATTGCCATTCGTCGGGGCATTATGAAGCTCTATGGGCTTTCTGAACTTAGTAAGGAGCAGTTTGCAATATATAAAAACAGATATTCACCCTATGCCTCAGTAGCCTCTATCTATATATGGAGATATTCTTATGAATAGATAGGCAAATAATCTTTGTATTTAAAGGAATTTTAATGTAAAATATGGCTAAGGATGTACGGTAAAATAAATATCGATGAGTTGTCATACTGGAGTATATTGAAAAAAGTCTTGAGGGGGACAGTGCGAATAGTCCAGCGAAAGACATATGTGCAAAAACCAGGGCAGCTTTCATCATTGGCTGCATGGTATTGAGCTGCTATCCTTACGAGGGAATATGACCTAGCATTAAGAAAATATTCCGGTAAAATGAAGCGAATGCTGGAGTCTGCTCAGGTACATATTGTTCTGGAGGAATACCGGTACGAGGATAAATTCCTGTTCAAGGTAATCGGAGGACATACGGAGGGTTCCTCGGTTATCTATTTTGAGGAGGATAATAAGCAATATGTAATCGCAACGGATATCAGTAAATATTGCAAGAATCATATAATCAGAATTAGCATATAATGGAATATTATAAGGGAAGTAAGCAGAACCTATTCCTATCTCCGGTTATCATTTAAATCATGTTAGTTATTGTTTCTTTTACAGTTGTATAGTAAAATAAGAAGCCGTGTGCTTATTTCTTTATAAATTGATAAGCAGCGGAATGCCATCCAATGACAAAGATGCATACAATTGCCAATATGTAAGAGATAAGTTTTCAGAGGATAATCATGAATGATGAGCTATTAAAGGATTGTATACTCTGCCCCAGAGAGTGTCATGTTGACAGGACACAGGGCAGGAAGGGGTATTGTAAAGAGACAGACGAGCTGGTGGTCGCCAGGGCGGCGTTACATTATTGGGAGGAGCCCTGTATCTCCGGTGAGGAAGGCTCCGGCACTGTTTTCTTCAGCGGTTGTGCCATGGGCTGTGTCTATTGCCAGAATCATAACATTGCTGCAGGAAAGGCAGGAAAAGTAATAACAACAAAGCGTCTTTCGGACATTTTCCTGGAACTTCAGATGAAAAGTGCGAATAATATTAACCTGGTAACACCCGGTCACTATATACCTCAGATTATGGACGCTATTACTGGAGCCCGAAGAAGCGGGCTAACAATACCAATTGTATTTAATACCAGCGGTTATGAGAAGGTGGAAGCCCTAAAACTCCTGCAGGGGTATGTAGATATCTATCTTCCTGACTTAAAATACATGGATCCGGGACCGGCAAGCCGCTATTCCAATTGTAAAGATTATTTTCTCCAGGCCTCGAAAGCAATAGAGGAAATGGTTCGACAGATTGGAAGGCCTTGCTTTGATGATCGCGGTATGATGAAAAAGGGAGTAATCGTCCGGCATCTTACCCTGCCGGGATACCTTGAGGATTCTAAGAATATCATCAAATATTTATATGAAACCTATGGTGATACTATATTCATCAGTATTATGAATCAATATACACCGTTGGCCGCCGTAGAAAGATATCCGGA
Organism: Mobilitalea sp.; assembly: GCA_035564175.1. Classification (GTDB taxonomy): domain Bacteria; phylum Bacillota; class Clostridia; order Lachnospirales; family Lachnospiraceae; genus Mobilitalea. The sequence goes on along the minus strand of DATMUM010000244.1, from coordinate 4,219 downwards.
GCTGAACCGGAAAATAACCGAAGCAGAATACGATGAGCTGGTGGATTATGCGATCGAACTGGGAGTCGAAAACGGCTTTATCCAGGAAGGGGAAACAGCTTCAGAAAGCTTTATCCCGGAATTCAATGAAGAAGGAGTATGATACGATGAGTGAAAATAATAGAAATAAAGCGCAGGGAAATAGAAAGCAGCAAAAGGATTTCCATGATCGTTCTTTTACAAGGAAGATGTCAGGTAATGCAGGTTATATGGATAGTGCCGCAGCAGCAAGATATGATGGTAATACTGCAGGTGATAGAACAGGAAGAGCTGGAAAAACAGCGTGGGTAGAAGATTTGATAAAATTCGATGGTGTTGGAGATAGCCGCAGAGGTGAAGATAACCGCAGAGGTGGAGATAACCGCAGAAGTGGAGAAAACCGCAGAAATGAAGATAACCGAAGAGGTGGAGAAAGCCGTAGAGGTGAAGAAAACCGCAGAAGTGGAGAAAACCGCAGAAGTGGAGATAACCGTAGAGGTGAAGATAATCGCAGAGGCGGAGAAATCCGTAGAGGTGAAGAAAACCGCAGAAGTGGAGATAACCACAGAACTGAAGATATCCGAAGAAGTGGCGAAAACCGCAGAGGTGGAGAAAGCTATAGAACTGAAGATAACCGCAGAGGCGGAGAAATCCGTAGAGGTGGAGAAAGCTATAATACTGGATTTAATCGCTGGGCTGAAGAGAACCGCTGGGGTGGAGATATGGGAAAGACTGCAAGATCAGGAAGAGTAGACGAGTTAGGAAAATTCGATAGAGTCAGAGAAAATCAAAGAACTGGAGAAACAACCAGAGCAAGAGCTTCACATAGAACAGATGAAGCACATAAAACAGGAGAAAATCATAGAACAGGAGAAACACATAGAACAAGAGATTCTCATAGAACTGAAGAAACACGTAAAATTGGTGAAAGACGTAGAACTGGAGAAACAAATAGAATAAGGGATTCACACAGAACTGGAGAAACACGCAGAACTGGAGAAAATCATAGAGCTGGAGAAACAGCTAGGGTGAGAGATTCTCAGATATTTGAAGAATCACACCGAAATAGAGAAAATCGTAGAGCTGGTGAAGCAGTTAGAGCAAGAGATTTTCACAGAAATGAAGAAACACGCAAAACTGGAGAAAATCGCAGAACTGGAGAAACACATAGAACACGAGATTTTCACAGAACTGAAGAAATGCACGGAGCTGGAGAAAATCGTAGAACTGGAGAAACATTTAGAGCAAGAGATTCTCACAGAACTGATGAAACACGTAAAGATAGAGAAAATCATAGAAATAGAGATGCAGTTAAAGCAAGGGATTCTTACAAATCTGAAGAAACACGCAAGTCTGGAGATGATCATAGAACTAGAGAAACAATTAAAGCAAGAGATCCTCACAGAACTGAAGAAACACGCAAAGCCGGAGATAATCATAGAACTGGAGAAATTGATAATGCAATAGATTCTCACAGAACTGAAGAATCCCGCATAGGAACTGAAAATCATAGAACTGGAGAAACTGATAGTGCAATAGATTTTCACAGAACTGAAGAATCCCGTATAGCAGCTGAAAATCAAAGAACTGGAGAAACTGATAGAACAATAGATTCTCACAGAACTGAAGTACCCCGTAAAGCTAGAGAGAATCGTAGAACTGGAAGATCTGTTAGTGCAAGAGACCCTCTTAGCAGTGAAAAAACGCGTGAAGCTGAAGAAAATCGAGAAACTGGAGAAACACATGATGCCATAGATTCTCAAAGAATTGAAGAAACACGCAAAACTGGAGAAAATCATAGAAATAAAGGAACGCGCCTATTTAAAGAAAATAGGAAAACAAAGGAAACACAAAGGACCGGTAAAAATAATAAAACTAGAAGAACTGGAGCAGCAGGAAATGATTTTAAAGCCGATAAAATCGGAATTACGGAAATAGAAATGTTACTGAAGAATGAAAAAGAAGATAGCTTAATGACAGATGAATTTATCATAGATAGAGCAAAGAAAGCTGGTTCAAATAAACAGGAAGCTTTCAGAAGTGATAAATCCTCTGATAATAAAATGAAAACGCTTAGGTCACATAACCTGAAAGATAAAAAGACTGTAAAAGATGCCTGTCCAAGACTTAAAGAATGTGGTGGCTGCAGCATACTCAGACGAAGTTATGAAGATGAGCTGAAGGCAAAGCAGAAGAAAGTGGACGATTTGCTAAAAAGTTATTGTAAGGTAGAACCGATTATCGGTATGGAAAAACCGGATCATTATCGCAATAAGGTTCATGTGGTTTTTGACCACGACAGGAAAGGGAATCCGATATCCGGAGTATATGAAGAAGGAACCCATAGAGTTGTAGCAGTAGAAAACTGCCTCATCCACAATCAGAAGGCGGATGACATCATAGCATCTATCCGAGGCATGTTAAAATCCTTTAAAATCAAAACCTATGATGAAGATACCGGTTATGGCCTCTTACGACATGTCATGGTACGTACCGGATTTACGAGCGGTGAAATCATGGTGGTACTCGTATTAAGTTCACCGATACTTCCCTCCAAGAATAATTTTACAAAAGCTTTATTGAAGCTGCATCCGGAGATTACAACGATTATAACCAATGTGAATGATAAGAAGACCAGTATGGTGCTAGGTGACAAAGAGCAGATCATTTATGGAAAAGGTTATATCGAGGACAGCTTGTGCGGTAAAGTATTCCGCATTTCGCCGAAATCCTTCTACCAGGTAAATCCGGCGCAGACCGAGGTTCTCTACGGAAAAGCAATTGAGATGGCAGGACTTGACGGTACGGAAACCGTGATTGATGCTTACTGTGGCATCGGAACGATTGGAATTATCGCCTCAGATCATGCCAGTAAAGTAATTGGTGTAGAATTAAATAAGGATGCAGTAAAGGATGCTGTAATTAACGCTAAGCGTAATGAGGCATCGAATATCGAATTCTATCAAAATGATGCCGGTGATTTTATGAGCCAGATGGCAGCAGAGAAAGCAGCAGCTGATGTCGTATTCATGGATCCGCCCAGAACCGGCAGTAATGAGAAGTTTATGGATGCGTTGGTATTGTTAAAGCCGAAGAAGGTAGTTTATATATCCTGTAATCCGGTGACCTTGGAGAGGGACTTAAAATATCTGACGAAGAAGGGGTATAAAGCGGAAACTGCAATTCCAGTAGATATGTTTCCTTGGACGGAACATTGTGAAAGTATTTGTCTTTTACAGAAAAAATAAACAATAATATAACCAAAATGATGTAAATAATTTAAATGTTTTTTTGAAGTGGTGAAGAAGATTTGATCTTCACCACTTCTGTGTTAAGATGAGTAAATTTAAATTTTATTTGATACATATAGTGGATATTTTGTTTTTAGCGAAGGTAGGTATGGAAATTTAAATTCTGATGAACGTTACGTAAATTACTGTCACTACAATAGAGAACAAGGATTATTATGGCTTGTTTGATGATAACATTAGTTGTATGACGTCTTCGATTGCATAAAACACAACTAATGTAGAGAAAATGGTTTATTCTAAAGTTGTAACAATTCCTGATTTGTTTTTAAGTTCACGATACTCTTCAATGAAGCCTTTTTTTGCACCTCCTCCAAAGCTGATCTGATAAGGAATTAAGAGACTGTCATAAATAATTCTTCCTTCGAAAGGCAGAAGTACAGCTTCAACCATTAGTGGTAATACAAAAGAAGGAAACATTTCGTCAAAGGGACTTACTATACCAGTGACCCCATAAATATGATTATTACCGAGAAATATACTATGATTTTTAAGGTGTTTGAGTATAATGAATTTGTCTGAAACACGAATTCTCCAATTTTTAACGATAGATAGATCGGATTCAGAAAATTGAATGGGATTCGAAGCGACAATTTCATCCAATATGGAATTATCCAGCCAGAGCCTATCTCTGATAGGGGATATATCCTCTGGATTGACGCGGCTTGAATGGACAAGATCCTTAATTTTAGGTGAGATCTTATACTTCACATTCGTATAATCTAATAGATTAAACCAGATGTTGTAAAACCTTTTAATATCTTCTTCGCTTAAATTCATTTGTATTTTCCCCATTTCATGGTATTATCTTTATATACAATACAAGTATCATATCAAACACTGGAATAAATGAAAAGATATATATTATGAAAAAAGATGGGATAAGGAGAATG
>DATMUM010000243.1:0-22499 GCA_035564175.1 Mobilitalea sp. | reverse complement strand
CCATGTCATCATGGGACCAAACGGTGCAGGAAAATCAACCCTGGGTTATTCTATCATGGGACACCCCAAATATATGGTGGAGGAAGGAAGCCTTCGTTTCGAAGGTGAGGATATTACATATGAGAGAACGGATGTCCGAGCCAAAAAAGGAATCTTTTTATCCTTTCAGAATCCGGAGGAATTATCCGGAGTAACCCTGGAGAGTTTTGTGAAGGCCTCTAAAACTGCTGTTGAGGGTAAGCCCATACGAGTTTTGGCCTATCGAAAGGAACTTGGGAAAACCATGGAAAGCCTTGGTATGAACAGCGAATATGCGGATCGATACTTAAATGTTGGCTTCTCCGGAGGTGAAAAGAAGAAATCAGAAATATTACAGATGCTTATGTTAAGCCCCAAGCTAGCCATTCTTGACGAAACAGATTCAGGGCTTGACGTAGATGCTGTTAAAATCGTATCCAAGGGAGTAGAAGCTTTTAAAAGCAAAAATAACTCCCTCTTGATTATTACCCATAACACAAAGATCCTGGAATTCCTGGATATTGACTACGTTCATATACTGGTGGACGGAAAGATCATAAAGACCGGCGATGCTTCCCTTATCGATGACGTGAATAAAAAGGGTTTTCAGAATCTGTCTCTGAGGTAAGGAAAGGAGGAACACATGGAAGCAGTTAAGAATAAGACCCAGATTAATGATGTTGACAGGAGTATCTATGACATCAAAGATAAAGTGAATGCCGCCTTTAAGACATCTAAAGGACTTACCTTCGGGATCGTCAATCAAATATCCCTGGAGAAAAATGATCCTGCATGGATGAGAGAGTTCCGGCAGAAAGCTCTGAAAATATACAATCAACTGGATATCCCAGTATGGGGACCCAGTCTTGAAGGCCTGAATATAGAAGATATTGTAGCCTATGTAAGACCGAATACAAAGCTGCAGCTTAAGTGGGAAGAAGTGCCGGAGGACATTAAAAACACCTTTGAACGTCTTGGCATTCCCCAGGCAGAGAGAACATCCCTGGCAGGTGTGGGAGCCCAGTACGATTCTGAGGTGGTCTATCATAATGTTAAGGAGGAAGTAAAACGCCTGGGTGTCATTTATACGGATATGGAAAGTGCCCTGCGGGAACATGAGGAGCTGGTCAAGGAACATTTTATGAAGTTGGTTACACCAGGCGATCATAAATTTGCGGCTCTGCATGGCGCCGTATGGAGCGGAGGCTCCTTCGTCTACGTGCCCCCCGGAGTATCCGTTGAGATTCCGCTCCAGTCCTATTTCCGGTTGAACGCACCGGGAGCAGGTCAGTTTGAACACACCTTAATTATTGTGGATAAGGGAGCCAGCCTGCATTTCATCGAAGGATGCTCCGCACCCAAATACAACGTAAGCAATTTGCATGCGGGCTGTGTGGAGCTGTTTGTAAGGGAAGGAGCAAGACTTCGCTATTCCACCATTGAAAACTGGTCCAAGAATATGTACAACTTAAATACCAAGCGCGCTTCTGTTGCGAAAAATGCAACTATGGAATGGGTTTCCGGCTCCTTCGGTTCCAAGGTGTCATATCTTTATCCCATGAGTATTTTAAAGGGTGAGAATGCAAGAATGGAGTATACGGGCATTACCTTTGCCGGAAAGGGTCAGAATCTGGACACCGGTGTAAAGGTAGTTCATGCAGCACCGAACACCACCTCCCACATGAGTTCCAAATCTATCTCCAAGGACGGAGGATGTTGTACCTTCCGAAGTGCCGTTGTAATGGGAAAGGAAGCAGAAGGAGCAAAATGCGCTGTATCCTGTGAATCCCTCATGCTAGATTCTAAGTCACGTTCCGATACCATCCCTGTGATGGATATCCGCAATGATAATGTCGACATCGGTCATGAGGCAAAGATCGGCAGAATCAGTGATGATACCATTTTTTATTTAATGAGCAGGGGGTTAAGTGAAGGGGAGGCAAGAGCAATGATAGTAAGCGGCTTTGCAGAGCCTATCGCAAAGGAATTACCCTTAGAGTATGCGCTTGAAATGAATCAGTTGATACGCCTTGAAATGGAAGGCAGCATTGGATAGGAATCAGAGGCACCAATACCGTGTGCAGGAATGAGGTGACGTGAATTATGTTATTAGAATTAAAAGAGGTAAACAAACTGCCGGTGAAAACCTTTCGCTGGCTGGGTGCTAATAAGTTGAATATAAATGAAGTAATACCGGATATAAAACCATTTAAAAGAGTGGAGCTGACCGGTGAGGGAGTAAAGGATATTAAAGTAACTTATCACAATAACAAAGAAAGTGAGAATATGCCCCCGACCGGCATGGGCGATGAGGCTGCAGCGTTCATTTGCTGTCATAAAAACAGGGAAATGACCGTAACGGTACCGAGGGGAAAGAAAATAATAGAGCCACTTTTTCTTTCTTATAGATTAGATCAGGAGAACCCTGCTTTAGCGGAAGAACTCTTTCTTCTTGCAGAGGAAGACAGTGAAGTAACCTTGGTCATTACCTATGAAGGGGAAGCTGGCACTCCCTTATTTCACGGAGGATTAATCTACCTAATGGCGGATAAAAATGCCACGATACATTTGATACAGGTACAGCTGCTTCCTGATGGTGGAATTCATTTCAGTAACATCGGAGCAGAATGCAAGGAATGTAGCAAGGTTAATATTACTCAGTGCGAACTGGGCAGCAGCCATACGGTCAGCGGTATCATGGCGGATTTGCGGGGAAATAAAAGTGAACTGACGGTTGACACTATTTACTTTGGAGACAAAGAGCGTTCTCTTGACTTTAATTATGTCATCAATCATTACGGGAAGAATTCCAAAAGTGATATGAAAGTAAACGGAGCACTTTTAAATAGCAGTCGGAAGATCTTCAGGGGAACTATTGACTTTAAGAAAGGAGCTTCCGGTTCGGAAGGTGCTGAAGGAGAGTATACTCTTCTATTCGATAAGAATATCAAGAATGTATCCGTACCCCTGATTCTGTGTGGGGAAGAGGATGTCTCGGGAAAACATGCTGCCAACAGCGGTAAGATAGATGAAAACAAGCTCTTCTATATGATGTCCAGAGGACTTAGTGAGGGAGAAGCAAAGAAATTAATGCTGGAAGCCTGGTTCCATCCGGCTGTAAATAATATTCCTTCGGAGGCTTTGAGGGAGCAGGTATTTCAGTACGTGAAAGAGAGGTTGAATCATGTCGAATCTCTATAAAAAAGATTTCCCCATATTTAATAAAGAAGCGGGAGGAAAGCCGCTGATTTATCTTGACAATGCTGCCACCACACAGAAACCGGAGGCAGTGCTTAAGGTCATGGAAGACTACTACAGGCAGTATAATGCCAATCCCTACCGGGGTTTGTATGAAATCAGCTCTAAAGCCACGGAAAAATATGAGGAGGCAAGAAAAGTAACGGCAGATTTCATCCATGCAAAAGCCTCTGATGAAATTGTCTTTACCAGAAATGCCACGGAAAGCCTTAATCTCATAGCTTACAGCTATGGAAGAAGTATTCTTAACGAAGGGGATGAAGTCCTGATTCCCATATCGGAGCATCACAGCAATCTCCTTCCCTGGCAGCAGCTTATTAAGGAAAAAAAGGGAGTTTTAAATTATCTTTACCTGGACGAAAAAGGGCATTTAAAGGAAGAAGAGATAGAAGAAAAGATAACGGAGAGGACCCGTATTGTAGCTCTTGCTTATGTTTCCAATGTTCTTGGGAACATTTACCCCGTTAAGAAAATCATAGAAAAAGCTCACAGGGTAGGAGCAGCGGTGGTACTGGATTGCGCCCAGAGCATTCCACACTTTCCCCTTGACGTACAGGAGCTTGATATTGACTTCGCAGTTTTTTCCGGACATAAAATGTTAGGTCCCATGGGAATTGGCGTATTATACGGCAAAAAGGACCTGCTTGATAAGATGCCCCCATTTTTAACCGGAGGCGAAATGATTGACTTTGTCTCAGAACAGGAGGCAACCTTTGCTCCCCTGCCTCAAAAATTTGAAGCAGGTACTCCCAATGTGGCAGGAGCTATCGGGCTTATGGAAGCAGTCAGCTATATAAAGCAGGTGGGATACCGGCAGATAAATTCCATTGAAGAAGAGTTGACAGCCTATGCCCTTACTAGATTAAAGGAATTACCCTATGTTACAATATATGGGGAAGACCATCTGACAAAAGACAGAACCGGAGTGATATCCTTTAACGTTGAGGGAGTGCATCCTCATGATACCGCATCCTTACTGGATGCAGACGGAGTCTGTATCAGGGCTGGTCATCACTGTGCCCAGCCTCTTATGAGGTATATGGGAGAAGCTGCAACCTGCCGCATTTCCTTTTATTTTTATAATACCAAAGAAGATATCGATGTTTTTATCACAAGTTTAAAGAAAGTAAGGGGGTGGCTTGGCCTTGGGAATTGAACAGATATATTCAGAGATTTTAAAGGAACATGCTAATTCAATGCATAATAAGCATCATCTGACCCACGCTACACAAACCCATAAAGGAATTAATCCCAGCTGTGGAGATGAAATTGAATTGGAAGTGTTTGTAGAAGATTGCATTGTAAAAGATGCGTCCTTTACCGGTAGCGGATGTGCAATCTCACAGGCTTCCGCATCGATGATGATCGATCTGATCAAAGGAAAGACAGTGGAGGAAGCTAAGCTTCTGACCCGAACCTTTACTGGTATGATAAAAAATGAAATAAGGGATGAAGAAGAACTTGAAATACTGGAAGATGCGGTAGCGTTAAAAGATATTTCCCATATGCCCGCCAGGGTTAAATGTGCCGTTTTAGGGTGGCATACCTTAGAAGATACGATATAAAGTAAGTATGTAATATTTTTACCTAAAAATAAGAAATGTAGGAGGAAATCAAATGTTAACTTTAATAAAAGATGATAAAAATTATTATAGAAATCTGGTATATGGTGATTGGGTTGGCAGTATTAGTGGAAAGTATATTACGATTAAATCTCCAATCGATGGTACAGTGATAGGAAGTGTACCGGTTATGACAAAAGAAGAAGTAGATTTTGTAGTGAAGTCTGCAAAACAAGCACAAAAAGCATGGAAAAATATAGCAACTGATGAAAAGGTAGAAATTTTATATAAGACGGCAGAAATTTTACTTAAGCAAAAGGAAGAGTTAGCAGAACTTATGGTAAAAGAAATTTCAAAAGATAGATTAAGCTGCCTCTCAGAAGTAGAAAGAACAGCCGACTTTATCAAATTTACTGCAGATACCGCTAAGAATATTTCTGGTGAAAGTATCCCTGGAGATAGTTTCCCAGGAGGTAAAACAAATAAAGTATCTATTGTAAGAAGAGAGCCATTAGGAGTAGTACTAGCGATTTCGCCTTTTAATTATCCAGTGAATTTGGCAGCATCAAAAATTGCTCCGGGATTAATGGCAGGAAATTCTGTTATTTTAAAGCCAGCAACACAAGGAAGCTTGTGTGGGTTATATTTGGCAAAGGCGTTTCATGATGCAGGCGTTCCAGCTGGTGTTTTAAATACCGTTACGGGAAAAGGAAGTGAAATCGGAGATTATATCACTTCCCATAAGGGTATTAATTTTATCAATTTTACAGGAAGCACAGAAGTTGGCATGCATATATCTCAAATTACCAGCAGGGTACCTCTATTAATGGAGCTTGGCGGAAAAGATGCAGCTATAGTGTTGGAAGATGCTGATTTAGAGCTAGCTGCTGGTAATATTGTTTCTGGGGGGTATTCGTATTCTGGGCAAAGGTGTACTGCTGTAAAAAGAATTTTAGTAGTAGAACAGGTAGCAGACCTTCTTATTGAGAAAATAATAGCAAAAATGGAGAAGTTAATCTGTGGTAATCCGTTGGAAAAAGACGTTGACATTGTACCTTTAATTAGTACAAAGGCAGCAGATTTTGTATGTGAGCTTATGGAGGATGCCAAAGCTAAGGGTGCGAAATTACTGGCTGGAGGAGCTAGAGAAGGAAACTTAGTTTATCCAACGTTGTTTGATCATGTTACAACTGACATGCGGCTTGCATGGGAAGAACCTTTTGGACCAGTACTTCCAATTATTAGAGTGAAAGATAAAGATATGGCAATTAAGATAGCAAATGCCTCTGAATATGGACTTCAATCAGCGGTATTTACACAGAATATCAATGACGCTTTTTACATAGCAAATAAATTAGAAGTAGGCACTGTTCAAGTTAACAACAAAACAGAACGTGGACCAGATCACTTCCCATTCCTTGGAGTCAAAGCTTCAGGTCTCGGAACACAGGGAATTCGCTATTCCATTGAAGCTATGTCTAGACCAAAGGTAACGGTAATTAATTTAACTCATCAAGAATAATTTAAAATGGATAAGTTACAGTCTGGTTTATCAGCTATGTAACTTATCCATTTTATTTATAATTAATTATCCTCAGGATTGATATTGCTTTGAGAGTTATAGAGCCCCCATTAAAATATTAGTTTGGTATTTCTATAAATGATATTATCAAAGTGAACCACTTCTGCACTAGATGATAGGGAATTAGTTTACCACCTTGAACATATTTACTTGTGAGTTATTTATGTGAAAAATCTTACAAGTCAAGATAGGAAATGTCAATAGTGAATTGTAGACATATTTGATATTACCGTCGGGTTCCAAATGTTGAGATGAAATTTAGCACCACGTGAATTTTTACGTTCTGCAAAAATCTTTATATCATTCTTTTGTAATTTGTATCTGAGCAAGGAATGTTTATATATATTATACAAACAATAATCCAACAGTGCCAATAAAATGACTGATTGTGCCATAAAATATTATAGATAATAAATATATGCTAACTTTATTTGTGTTATATGTACAAAATTGTATATATAGCGAAAAAATAATAAGCTAATTTTACGTGGTTAGGTACTCAATCTGAGGAGGAAAGTGAGGAAAAACAATTTTGTCCTGGAGTAAGCGATTGTGTCGAAGCTTCTAAATCACGTATTAGCAAAAATGTAGGAACACAAAATGTCTATAAAATGGACAAATCTGGCAACGATGACGTTCCATCGTTGTGATCATCCCCAAATGGCAATGAAAATAGCCAAAAGCGGATGAAACAAATGGATTGTTTAAAGTAAAAAGACGGGAGGAAATTAAAAATTATGAAATTAAAAATGAATCGCATTGTTACTTCTATTATAGCGATAATGCTGGTTGTGGCTATGATTGCAGGGAACTGTAACATTTTTGGTTCCGGTCTCGCTCTGGCGGCAGAAACTGATGCAACAGCTACAACAGATGCTACAACTATTGATGCCGATACTGCTTATCAGGAAGGTTACCAATCCTGCGTTGATCTTGAAGCGGAAGGTGCTGTCCTTTTGAAAAATGCTAATAACACTTTGCCTCTTTCAGAAGGTACAAAGGTAACTATTCTCGGATCTATGTCTTATAACTATGTGGAAGGTGGTACCGGTTCTGCAGGTGGTAAAGACGATGAGAATACTGTTATGATGAGCGATGCTTTTATAGAAGCGGGGCTGGATGTTAACCCCGATGCATGGAGCTGGCTCGAAACTCAGTGCGGCGGTGCCAGAGGCGTTGATGCCTCTGATCCTGCAGGTGTGGGCTGGACGAAGTATGATAAAATCCATGAATTTGCTTCCAATGTATACGAAAGCGGTAAATCTTCCATCGTTAAAGATGGCTATACCGATTACGTAATCGTAACTTTTGCACGTTCCGGTGCAGAAGGTGCCTCTCCTTCTATGGATTACGACGGCGATGGCAGCACACTCACAGGTTCAACTTATCTTCAGCTTGATCAGAACGAAAAGGATCTTCTTGCTTACTGTAAGGCTAACTTCAAGAATACAATCGTGCTGATTAACTCAGCAACTCCTATGGAGTTAGGCTTTATCGACTCCACGGATTACAACGTTGGTGCATGTATCTGGATGGGTCATCCCGGTGAAGCCGGTGTCGTAGGTGTTGGTACTATTCTTACAGGACGTACCAATCCCTCCGGTCGTCTGGTAGATACTTACGCATATGATATGACAACCAACCCTACATACTACAATACAGATAACAATAAATATACGGACCAGCAGACCTTCTATCAGTATGAAGAAGGCATCTATATGGGCTACAGATACTTTGAGACGGCTGATTCTGTGGGTTATTTTGATTCCACCGATTTTACTTCTCTTAAATTCAAGAACGGTAGTGCAAGTGGTTATAATCAGGTGGTCCAGTTCCCGTTTGGTTATGGACTTTCCTACACAACTTACAAAGAAGAAATCAAGAATAAAGATATTAAGTTGAAAGCACACGGAACCAACAGTGTAACCGTAAATGTAACCAATACCGGTTCTGTTGCAGGTAAGGATGTAGTAGAGCTTTATATGGAGGCTCCTTATCAATCCGATACAAATAATTTCGGTATTCAGGGCAAAGGTCTTGAAAAATCCAGGGTTGTTCTTGTTGGATTTGCAAAAACCGATGTGATTGATCCGGGTAAATCCGCTGAAGTAACAATTACATTCCAGACGGATAATCTTGCATCTTATGATAACTTCGGCCAAGGCTGCTATGTACTTGAAAAAGGCGATTACAAATTCAATGTACAGACAGACGCTCACCAGTGGGGCGATGCAGGCAGCGATAATGCTCCCAGCGACACAGCTGCTGTAACCCTTAAGAAGTCTATCATTTATAATGAAAGCGGAGATGTCAGCGATGCAGAATATGCAGGTGCTCGTGACTCCGATGCTACAATTGCAAAGAATGCACTGGATGATGTTACAGCCGGTGACGGAAATATGCTTGACGGTTATCTTTCAAGAAGTGATATTGCAGGTGGAATGGCTACTATTATGCAGCATACCTCCGATGAGGCTGCTAACGAAGTTCTTAACTCCGACGTTGAAGCATGTCTTAATTTAACCGGTACAAATACTTATGACTATACTTTTGAAACATACATTAAGGGTGTTAAAACAAGCCTGACAGAGACTATTTATGCACACGGTAATAACATGATGCCTTACGCTACGACTACTCCTGATGGTGTTGACACATCAACACTGGGTGAGCAGAAGTGGGGTCAGACCTACTATGTACTTGAAGATGCGAACGGCGCAGCAGTACTTGATGATAACGGTCTTCCGACTGTAGTATCAGAAGAGCCTACAGACGGTAGTGCTTACCACAAACTCAGCTGTGCTGATATGACAGGTGTTCCTATTAACACTGTTGAAGGTAAAGCTATCTGGGATATGCTTGTAAACGAAACAACGATTGACGAAGCAATTGAAATCCAGGGTAATTCCGGTTGGAATGTTAGTGCTGTTGAATCCGTAGGCAAGAGTGCCCAGAAGTGCCAGGATGGTCCTGGAGAACCTGCAAACGGCACCTGTGCAGGTGCAACCTGGTTCCCTTGCGCGGTAACGATTGCTGCAACCTGGAACACGGCTCTCGCATATGCAGAAGGTCTTTCCTATGGTCATCAGGAGGTTCTGTTTGGCGTAGGTTGTGCTTATGCACCTGCCATGAATACACACAGATCTCCTTTCGGTGGACGTAACTTCGAATACTACTCCGAAGATGGCTTCATTGCTGGTCAGATTGGTGGTAATGTTGTATCAGGTATCCAATCCACAGGTACCAATGTATTTATCAAGCACTTTGCTTTAAATGATGGAGATACGAACCGTGGTGGTAACACTACCTGGGCTAACGAACAGGCAATCCGCGAAATCTATTTACTTCCTTATGAGATTTCCTGTAAAGAATACGGCGCAAACGGTATCATGGGCTCCCTGAACAGAATTGGTATGTCATGGAAACATTATGGTGTATACACCACCATCATTCGTAAAGAATGGGGATGGCAGGGTTATTTGATCACGGACGGTGATGGTTCCGACGGTGATGTTTATAACACGCCTCAGGCTATGCTTTCTGTAGAGGGATCAATGCTGAATCGTGGTATTTATATCAATGCGGCTTCTACTCAGGCTGCATACGGTGACGCAACCTCCACTTCATATGGTCAGTACAGCTTACATCAGGTAATGTTACACTGCTTATTTCAATATGCCGGTAAAGGTATCATTGGTGCTACGACAGAAGCGTCCAGCAGCATTCCGGTTGGTGCGATTATTCTTGGATCTGTAGGCGGAGTAGTTGTAATTATTTTGGCAGCTATCATTATAGTTCGCGTAAGAAAGAAAAAGAAAGCAGCTTAATGCTGTTCAATACTGTGGACAGGAAAGAACCTGTCCACAGAAATAAAAACTTTTTTCTTGAAAGGAGATACAATGAAAAAGTTTAGAATTATTATTTTAAACGTATTTTTATTCATTGCTTGTTTCTCATTGGTTGCATGTAACCAAAAAGCAGCATCCACAGATAAAACAGCACCCGACGATAAGGCAACAGCTAATGTATTGGCTGCACCTAGTGATTTTACACTAGATACGGAGACAGGTGATTTTTCCTTCACAGCAAACGATGCAAACGCAGGTTATTATTTTGTCAGAGCTTTTGCTGTTGTTAACGGTGTGGAAACATCAACGTATACAACAAGCTCAAAGAGAATCAATGGTGGTAAAACAGGTTCAATTACCGGCAAGATTGATACTTCAAAATTCGGATGGGGTTCTTATGATGTCAAACTGGTTACCTTTGCAGCAGCCGGTTCCGGATATACAGCTCCCGATTCTGTCGTGCTGAGTACTTCGTTTGGTGTAGGCGGTACACTGGAAAAGCCGGAAATAATGGCTTTGGCAGACGGCAGTGAAGTAGAGTTCGTAATAGACTGGTATACACTTTCCGATTGGTATACTTATCAGTTTTTACCTTCAAATGTTACTTTTAATATTTATTCCGATGCGGCTTGTACAACTTTGGTTGATACCAAAACCGTCGATACGAGTACCCTTACAATCAATTATCATCCAACCGGTGGTATTATGTGGGGTGAAGATGCAGCTGGAGAGCACAAGTGGATCAACAATCAATATGCTTCCAAATTTGATAGTTATAAATACACTTTGGATCCAGGCACCTATTATGTAACTTGTCAGGCAGTCTCTAGTGATGCAACAATCAATTCTTCCAAAGTAAGTGATGTTGTTGAATTTACATTGACATCTGATGCACCTACCGGAACCTACACAGCTGCTAAGTCCGCATTATGGCAGGATCCTCAGGTTATGGGTGTACCTTTGGCAACTTCAGGTATGTATACAGATCGTGTTGATTTTGGTCAGACTCAGACAACATCTTCTAAAGTTAATTAATAACCATTTAAATATGATAATTTCCCGTATCTCGAAAAAGGTACGGGAAATTACCCGATTAGATTTCAAGATTAATTAAAGTAATGCATGGACATGGGCGCTCTTTTTCACATCAGCATCCAATATTAATATTATAAGGAGTTTATTATGTCAGTAGAAATCATCGGAACAGAATCAAAAGAGCCAGCGAAACGTCATTCCGGCATCTCTGTTCTTCTCAATAAATATTTTCATCACATTGACAGGGGAGGTTCATTGAAAAGTGAGATTTCCTCCGGCATTCTCGTCTTTATTATTGCCGTCTGCGGCATTTTCCTGAATATGCAGCTGATTGCTAAACTAGGTATTTCCGGCGACGTTGCCAGTTCTAATACTACACAGCTAGCAGCAAACGGAGAAGTTTATGCAAGCACGTATTTCGTATCCATGCTGATCGCTTTCCTTGGAAGCCTTATGATCGGTTTGATAGCAAGACTTCCCTTAGTGCAAGTATCCAGTCTTGGGCTGAGTACAGTACTTATTTCCCTGATGGGAATCGGAAGCGGATTAACCTATTATAACCTGCTTGCAATCAGCTTCTGCAGTTCTATCGCTTATGCAGTACTTGTATCTGTTCCTCTAGTTAACAAATTTGTGTTCCAGGCAATTCCCGCATCTGTTCGCAAGGCACTTCCTGCGGCAGCCGGCCTTTTACTGGTTTATGTAGCTATGCAGCTGTCTGGTATCATTACGGTTGGAAGCTCTTCCATCTCCGTATATGGTACCGGTGCAGAAATGGAAAATGTAAGTGATACGGCCAGCCTTTCCAGTCTGGTCAGCTTCGGAAAGTTCTCCTATGCTACAGATAAGTTCCATCCATTATTGTTAGTTAGTGCCCTTACTGTACTTTTAACCTTTGTATTTTATCTTATTTATAAGAAATCATCAAAGCATCCTTATTTATATTCTCTTCTTTCCGGTACAGGAATCTTCCTGGTATTCAGTATCTGCGCTGTAGGCATCAACTGGCATAACTTCCAGTTTTCACTTGATTCCCTGTGGGGCAGGCTCTGGATGATCGGCAGCGAGGATGCTATGCAGTACCATTTGACTAATGTATTTGCTAATCTTTCCTTCGGTAAGATATTCTCAGAGGGCTTTAACTTCAGTACTTATACATCAAATGGCGGTAATGTTGTAATATTATTTGTTGCAGGTATGCTGACCTTCCTCTTTATGAGTATGTATGATGCAGAAGCCACCCTCCGTGCAGCTTCTGCCAGCAGTAATGCATTCAATGCAGATAATCAGAAAGATATGAAGTTGGCTCTGATGTGCAACGCAGGAATCAATGTATTAGCACCTCTGTTTGGCGCAGCTCCGATCGCTATCGGCAAAGAATCTTATGCAGGTACACAAGATGGTTCTAAATCAGGACTTGCTTCCATAATAGCTTCCATAGGATTTGCAATTTCCATGTTTGCATGGATTATTCCTGCATTATTTTCAACAGCACCCTCTTACGATATTGTATTCAATATGTACGGACATTATGGAACTGTTATGCAGCTTTTAACGGAATGCAGTTTTGGTATAGTAGATGCTATTTTAGTAATTTTAGGTCTTTCCATGATCAAACACAGTATGGATATCGACTGGAAGAATTACTCCGAATATGCACCTTTTGCAGTAACGATTGCCGGTACGTTCTTCTTATCTAATATCGCATACGGCGTTGCGATTGGAACAATTGCTTTCATGATCATCAGACTGACACTAATCGGAAAACCTGCAAGCGGTAAAAATCCCGAAGGGATTGCTGAATTTGGCATTCCTACTGCTGTAATGGGTGTTCTATCCGTCATTATGATGGTTCTTGTGGCGGTATTGTAATAAATCTATACAATCACGAAGTATTATTAATTGGGTGTGTTGCAAACTGCAGCATGCCCTTTTTTAACAAAATGAATAAGAAATCAGGAAATCACGCATGACTTGACAATTAGTGATATATTTCCGTATAATATTTTAGTGTTATTAATTTCACAGTTGTTAATGGTATTAATGACGTACTATATATCCGGATAAATCTATTAGGTAACTTAACGCAGATTTCCTCTAAAACGAACTTGCAGACAGTTACTTATTTTGTAAAGAATTATAATATTCCATGCACATTGTAATTGGAGCGAAAATCGTGATTAGAGTAGCCATTATTGAAGACAATGAAATTTATACGAAACAGTTGCTTTCCTACATCCAGGATTATAAAACAAAAAAAGGATACGAGATTCAGGTAAGCACGTTTGGAAACGGGGAAGAACTCCTTTTTGATTATAAGCCTGTTTACGATATTATTCTGATGGATATTGAAATGCCGAAAATGGATGGTATG
Organism: Mobilitalea sp.; assembly: GCA_035564175.1. GTDB lineage: Bacteria > Bacillota > Clostridia > Lachnospirales > Lachnospiraceae > Mobilitalea. Next base: position 8,822 of record DATMUM010000243.1, on the reverse strand, counting down.
TCCACAGCAAAAGAGATTCGTAAATTAGATGATTTCGTTGAAATCATATTTGTAACTAATTTTGCACAATACGCTACGGAAGGATATAAAGTAAAGGCCAAAGCATATGTGTTAAAACCAATTAATTATTATGGCTTTACCATGGAATTGCAGTCTGTGATTGACGATGTCAGCAAGAAGAGGGATCATTTTATCCTGCTGAGTTATGGGGACGGTGTTAGCCGGGTAAATGTAAGAGATATCTATTATGTAGAAAGCCAGAAACATAACATTGTCATTCATACGGAAAATGGAATATTTACAATGAGGGAGCCGCTGAAAAATATGGAGAAAAGACTGTCGGGTTGCCATTTTGAAAAATGCGGTATCAGTTATCTTGTGAGCTTGGCTCAGGTACAATCTATTCGAGGAAATTTTGCAATCGTAGGGAAAGATGAAGTACCAATCAGTCGACAGAAACGTAAAACTTTTATGACAGCATTAACTGACTATATTGGAGGTGGTAAGAGTGCTTATTAAACTGGGATTATCCGATGCGGAACTGTTTGTTACGCTGGCACAGTTGCTTTTTGGTACCATATTGGTCATTCGAAAGAATACGAAGAAAATTGATAAATACCTGCTTTGCTTCTTGTTGGGCGTCAGTATGATAGCAATTGCTACTTTAACTGATTATTGCCTTACCAGTATCAATCCTTCCTATACAACGTTCCAGGCGCCAACCCGTTTTATTATCTGCTTTCTCTACTTAAGGGTACTTTTTAAATTAACCATTTCTGAGACATTTTATTATACGGGCTGGGCATACATGTTGTCGGAATTGGCCTCCAGAATGCTGCTTCCATTTACCGCGGAGGTGGTACGGCCTCTCAGTGATCCATGGTTTGAAATTTGTACTATCGTATTAAATTTGACAATCTACTCAGCCTTGGCTGTTATATGTAGAAAGTTCCTGATCGGAAGGCTGCAGAAGGAAGATAAATACCAATTTACCAAACAAGGGCTGGTAGCATTCTTAATTATTATCCTTATGCATTATATGGTAACGGATTATCAGTTCTTATTCAGGATACTGGGATATGAACCGCATGGACAGATCACTAATATCTTTACGGCATATAGGGTTTTGGTATGTATCGGCTTTATAAGCATTCTGTATATTGTAAATGATACTGAGAAAAAACAAGCACTGCAGCAGGAACTGAATTACATCAGACAGTTGTGGCATTATCAACAGGAGCAGTTTGAAACCTCCCAGTCCAATATTGAATTGATTAACAGAAAATGTCATAACCTCAAACATCAGATTGCAGCACTTTGTGATATGAATGAAGTGGAGCGTGCGCAGCAGATTTGTGAACTGGAGCGTTCCGTCCGGATATACGATGCAGCTGTAAAAACAGGAAATACTGTTTTAGACACAGTATTAACAGAAAAGAGCTTATATTGTGAAGAACATCAGATTAACATGACTTGTATGGCGGATGGAAGAAAGCTTGGGTTTATCAATATGGTAGATCTGTACACTATGTTTGGGAATGCGCTGGATAATGCGATTGAAAGTGTTAGTAAGCTGGAAGATAAGGAAAAACGGATCATTCAGGTTTCTATTTTCCCTGAAAATGAACTGCTGATGATTCGCATCAGAAATTATTGTGAGGAAAATTATCTTCTACAGAAAGGTCTCCCGGATACGACAAAGCAGGATAAGAAGTATCACGGTTTCGGCTTGAAGAGTATCCAGTATACGGCGGAAAAATATAACGGGAGTATTTCTGTTCTTTCCCAGGACAATTATTTCCTGTTACAGATTTTGATACCGATTCCAAAGGAGAATACTGCAGTGGCTTAAATAAAAGAGCTTATTATACTAACTATAATTTAGAAGAATTCGGTTTAATAGGCTTTAGCATTTACCACACAGAAACTTTCAATGAAAGAATGCAGGTATCCTTACAAAACAAGAAGAAACAGGGCATCATGATCAAGTTGTTAAACTGATTATGATGCCCTGTTTCAATAGGAGATAAATTGCAGAATTGAGATGCAACATCTTCCCGATTTCTTCCATGGAATAACCTTCATAATAGTAAAGGTAAATTACGATTCGGTATTTGTCTTTCAGGTAGGGTGCTTTTTAATATGTAACATATAGAAGATTGAAAAGTACGAGTATTAGATTGTTTGGAAGCAATTTATCAATTTATATATGGGAGGAACATATCCAAAATAATAGCAACTATTTTTAGAATTCTTATAAAATCCTTATACTTATCCTCTAGACTTTGAAGCAAATAAAGTTTGGAGGATATTTGTTATGAATTATATATTAGAAACAAAAGAACTTTGCAGGAATTTTAAAGCTCAAAAAGCGAATGACAAGATATCAGTTAAAATTGAAGAAAATTCAATTTATGGTTTACTCGGACCTAATGGTGCTGGTAAGTCTACTTTTCTGAAGATGATAACAGGTATGATTAAGCCTACGTCTGGCGAGATATTATTTAATGGAAAATCGTTTGAAAGAAAAGATCTTGCTTATATCGGTTCTTTAATTGAAAATGCGCCTATTTATGAAAATTTGACCGCAATCGAGAATTTAAAAGTCAGAACATTAATGTATGGTTTGTCAGATAGCAGAATAAATGAAGTGTTAGAAATCGTAAACCTGAAAAATACAGGTAAAAAGCGTGCCGGAAATTTTTCTATGGGCATGAAGCAGCGCTTAGGAATTGCAATAGCTCTCCTAAACAATCCAAAGCTTGTAATTTTGGATGAACCGACAAACGGTCTTGACCCCATCGGTATCAATGATTTGAGGGAGCTTATTAGGACATTTCCGGAACAAGGAATTACGGTTATAATTTCAAGTCATATATTGTCTGAAATCGAACAAATCGCTGACCATATCGGCATTATTGTGAATGGAAAGCTTATGTACCAGGAAAAACTATCTAAATCAGAAAATCTTGAAACTCTCTTTATGGATATTGTCAGAAAGGAGGGAGCTATCAATGGTTAATTTCCTAAAAGCAGAATTCTTAAAACAAAAACACAGCTTTAACAATGTAATCGTATGGCTGATACCTGTTATAAATATTCTAATATCGTTTGTCTTAACGGGACCGACGTATATTCAAACAGCATCCTATAATTGGTGGTATATTCTTTTTCTGCCTTTTGTCCTTACATATATTTCATCGTCAATCATAAAAAAAGATTGTAAATTTAATTTACATGGGTTGTTTGGGATTGTTAAAAATAAAAAGCAGCTATGGTATGCCAAAATAGGTACGGCTACCATATATTTATTTCTAACTTGTTTCATATTTTCGCTATTTACGTCAATATGTGGTTTTGTTTTTCAAAGGCAAATTCCGGTTTTCGATAATATATTGGCAGGGATATTGTTATTTATTACTTTTGCATGGCAAATACCACTATTTATGTTTATTGCTCTTAAAGTGAATGTGTTTTTATCAATTATGGTAAGTGTAATCTGTAATTCATTAATTGGATGCGTATATGGAGTTGGAAGCTATTGGTGGATACCCTTTGCCATACCTGCAAGACTGATGTGTCCTATTATAAAAGTTTTGCCAAATGGATTGATTATGTCAGCGGATAATCCTTTGAAGCATAACAATGTCATATTACCCGGTATTGTAATTACTGTAGCTTTATATCTTGTAGGTTCCTATATGACTGCAAAATTCTTTGAGAATCAAGAGGTATGATATGATAAATTTATATAAAAACATTAAGGCTGATATATTCAAACTATTACATTCAAAATTATTACTTTTACATTTGTTGGTACCAGTTGTTGGCATATCTGTATTTTGCGGCTATTATTCATACTCGCCATGGAGCGAAACAGATAAGTTGCTTGTTTATATTCAAGCAGTTGCAATGGCATTTCCGCTAATGATTTCTGTAGCAACATCAATGATGTACGAACAAGAATTGAAAGCGGGTAATTTCCAGACAATTTTGTCTGCGCCATACTCCAAGGTGGTTTCACATTCGGGAAATCTTATTTCATTATGCCTGTTTGGATTGTTTGCAAGCGTATTTACAGTATTGGGTTTTGGAATTGTTTTTCGAATCATGGGATTTGTGAAGTTCTCAACCGTAGTCTATTTCAAATTATCGCTCGTACTATTTCTATCAAATATTACATTATACTTATTACAATACATCATCTGCTTTATAGCTGGCAAAGGCGTATCACTTAGCTTTGGTATCATTGGAACACTTTTGAGTCCGCTTTTGTATTTGGGTTTAGGTGATAAGATCTGGAGCTATATCCCCTTTGGATATGGTATCAGAATGTCTACCTATTATAATTTGAAATATACTGATATAAATACTTACAAAACTATAGTGCAGGATTTTAAAATCGGCGTTATAACAGCAGGTGTTATTACAATAATTTTAATTGGTATTTTCCTGATTTGGAGTAATCTTTGGCAAGGAAGCAATATTAAGCAAGAATAAAGGATGGAAGCATTTTATAGCAAACGAGGAAAGATTTAGACAAAGATAAGATTTTAAGATATACTATCAGGGAAAGCAGGTGGTATTATGGCGAAAATTCTTGCAATTGATGATGATGTACAAATTCTATCAATTATTAAGAGAGCTCTCGAAAATGATAAACATTCGGTTGATATCCTTGATAGAACTGAAAATGTGAATAAAGATAATCTTTCAAAATATGAATTGATTTTGCTCGATGTTATGATACCGGATACCGATGGTTTTACTTTTTGTAAAGAAATTCGTGATAGTGTTGATTGCCCTATTATTTTTATAACTGCAAAGTCGATGGATGCGGATTTAATTGAAGGATTTGCCATCGGTGGTGATGATTATATTAAAAAGCCATTTGCCTTATCTGAGCTCAGAGCCAGGGTGAATGCACATTTAAGACGTGAAAAAAGAGAATATCATAATCGGATCATAAGCAATGATTTTGTACTGGATGTTTCAGAAAAAATATTGTATTTTCATCATGAACAAATTGAGCTGACTAAAAGTGAATATGAAATATGTGAGTATCTGGTTAAAAACAAAGGACAAGTATTTTCTCTTGAACAAATCATTGAAAAAGTATTTGGATTTGATTGTGAAAGCGATAGCAGCGCCATCAGAGAGCACATAAAGAATATAAGAGCAAAACTGAAAAAATTCGGTGAGGTTCCGATTGAAACAGTCTGGGGGATAGGATATAAATGGTGTTGAAAAAGTATAAATCGAATACTCTCTTTTGGCTTTTTTTGAAGCAGATATTAATGCTATCTTTCAGCATTCTCCTTGAAATTATTGCGTTTATATTATTATTCAATATTGGACTTAACAGTGGTTTCATCTTACCTGCAAATTATTCTGAACATTATCTTGAACAAAATAAAAATACAATATCAGGGAGTGAGCCTTTTGACAAATCACTTATTCCACATACATGCAAATATGGTTTGTTTGATTTTAACGGTAATTATTTATCAGGTAATTTTAGCAAGGATGTTGTAGATGGCGCAAAAGTATTGATTAAGGATGCAAATGCAGCTAATGACCATTATTTTCTGATTGAAAGAGCAAATGGATATTGTGTTGTTAAGTATGATATAGCGGCACATTTTTCATCAGATGCGTTACATAAGCTTTTTCCTAAATTAGAGTTAATGCTTATTGTTCTTTTTATATTAATTTTTGCTGTAATTATTATAAACAATGCTTTCCTTTTTGATAAAAAGCTAAAAAAGGAATTTAGACCGGTTCTTGAGGAAATAGCTCAGATTCAAACAAGAGAACTTAATATAAAGCAGAAAAACTCTAGGATTAAAGAAATTAACGACATCTTAGTTTCCCTTTATGATATGGAAATTGCTTTATCACAATCATTAAAAAAAGAGTGGGAAACGGAACAGAAAAGAAAAGGCAACATTTCTGCACTTGCACACGATATAAAAACGCCGCTTACCATAATAAAAGGTAATTCGGAACTTATTATGGAAGAAGATAATATAGCCGAAATCTATCAATTTGCTGAAATAATCAATAATTATTCTGATAAAATAGAGAAATATTTAAAATTATTGATTGATGAAACAAAAAATAATCTGTCAGATGACAAGGAAGAAAAGACTAATTTGGCTATAGTTATAACTGATATTATTACTGAAAGTGAAGCCCTTTGTAAGATAAATTGCATAGAACTTCTAGGTCACAATACAGTATCAGATAGAGAAGTGGTTGTTAATAAAGATTCCATAGTAAGAGCAGTGGTTAATCTAGTTAAAAATGCATCAGAACATACAATTTCAAATAGAAAGATAGAATTGAGATTTAAATATTTTGAGAATAAGTTTATCGCAGAGATAGAGGATTATGGGAAAGGGTTCACCAGTGAAGCATTAAAGTATGCAAAGAATCAGTTTTATACGGAGAAATCCGAACGAAGTGAAGAGCATTACGGACTGGGAATGAATTATGCCAATAATGTTGCAGAAAAATATAACGGTAGCATAACATATTATAATAAGCCAAGCCAAACAGGGGCTGTGGTTACTTTTGAAATAAATATATGAGGTAAATAATGAGCTAATAATGGAAGAGCAGGGTACAATTAATATGCTCTCCTTATAGTAGACAGTTTAAATAATAAAACTGTTTGTTATTTTTTCACTGTCTACTTGACAGGGTGCGGTTCAAATATCTACTTACTCTGTTCTTTAATGCGTCTACTGACAATCACTTTACGAAATGACATTAGCAAATTCCTTATAACAAGATTTTAATCGTCATCGGTCTGATACATTCATCAGGTACAACTTGAATCTGTGGAAACTCTTTTTCAAGTTCAAGTATATTCCTGCGTTTATGACCAATCACCTGTGATAAATCCTTTGGATTACATAGGATTTTTATATTTGAAGCCCTAGTTATGATAGAATTTTCTGTACTTAATTTGCTTTCGATAAGATCTAAAAAATAAGCGCTTTCGACAAGCTGCCGAAAGGCAGGATGGAAGGGGCCATATTGGACCTCTTTTCCTTCCGCAATAAGATCAGTCGGTTGTAAGCCCATTCGAATAACCGGTATTTGGTTCCTTAAAAATACCTTATACATTTCTTTCGTCCAATCAACTGCCTCTTCTATCGATAACGGATGATACTTTTCCTGTTGACAGAGGTTCAACAACTCTGTTTCCTTAATCACAAGTGTTGGATAGATACGAACAAATTCAGGTTTTAATAAAGCCGTAAGCTTTGCTGAAAGAATAGCCCGTTCCTTTGTATCCTCCGGTAATCCCACCATTAATTGTATCCCCAGTTGAAAGCCGTAAGCCTTGATCAATCCCACTGCCTGATAGGCATCAGAAACCAGATGCCCACGGTTCGACGCTTTAAGAACCTCCTCATCTAAGGATTGAACCCCAAGCTCAATGGTATCGACCCCATAACGTCTTAGTCTGTCAAGAATGTCCCGGGAAATGTAATCCGGTCTGGTTGACAGACGAATGGCGTGTATTCTTCCTGCCTTTTTATATTCAGCAGCTAACTTAAGATAACTCTCCTGAAGATGGGCATCTATGCCTGTAAAGCTTCCCCCGAAGAAGGCCAGCTCAATATATGTCGTATCATCCAGTGTGGAAGAGTATGTCATTATCTGCTCGGAAATCTCATCGATGGTCATTGCCTGAGCCTTTGCGGTAATCTTTCTTTGATTGCAAAAAACACAATCGTTGGGACAACCCTCATGCGATATAAAAATTGGGATATTAACATGCTTTCGGTTGCTTGCGTTCTCCTTGATATTACTTTCTTGATGTCTGAAAACAAGGATGGAACCAATATCGGCTAAAGGGAATTCTTTAAAATAAACAAGCTCTTTTTGTGCTGCTTCAACGAAGGATTTAATCCTTAAGAAGTCTGGATGCTTACTGAGATCTCCGTGAAATACCACCGTGTCCTCAAAACTTCCACTGGCGCCTCCCAGAAAACCAAAATCATAGCCTTCAAGGAATACATGTCCCGGTTGAATCAAAAGTATGTTTATAAAATCTTTCGCAGCATTATAGATACCTTGATCGCTGGTGATTATGATATCATTGTCCACTACCGCAGTAGAGCATTTGGTATAGCCTTGTTTGACAGGAATTAGTTTCTTATGCTTATACTTGCTATGCAGTAATAGAAGGGGATTTGTATAGTCAAAATTATGAATTAAGAAATCCTTTGTGATAACTGCATTATAGGTGACATCCTCAGGATATACTGCAGCAAGTCTGGAGTTTCCAATTACATAAGGAACTCCCAGGGCATCTAATTGCTTATAGATATTGCTATGAGCATTTTCATCAATGATTAAAGTGTCATCAATAATCGATATTACAAGATCCGGATGACTGCTAATTCTTAGGTCAAATCGATTATCCTTAGGAACCAGAACAACAGCTCCTCTGGCTTTCATATATTCAATCAATGCTTTGTCAGCCATTTCAGATAAGAAAATTATGTTCATCGGTCTATTTCCTTTCTGATTTATTGTAACACTAACATTAGGTTAGTACAAGCTACCTATAGGATTACAGACCTCTGGCTCAGCTTTCAAAACCACTGCGGCTCGTGTTGCCGCAAGTAAAACGGCTTTATCGCTACGCTCCTTAACCGTTCTACTTGTAAAATCATATTAAGGTGAGCGAAAATTTATTATAGGTAATTGTTAAATGATTTTCACCTGAGATGTGGATAACTTTCCTCTATATAAGGAGAGAAAATAGTTCAATTATCAGATTAGTTCCTGAATTGATATAA
>DATMUM010000242.1:0-2372 GCA_035564175.1 Mobilitalea sp. | reverse complement strand
AATTTCGTGTAGTCCTCGTGGTCCACTCCGAATCCGTATGGATATGGTATTGCGTCATATACGTTCAATCTTGATGCTATAATAAAGTCACTGCCAAGTCTTGCCCTTATCTTATCCACAACATTCCGTATTAATCTCGTTCTTCCTTCAAAGCTTTCGCCGTATCTGCCCTTTCTTGTATAAGCAGATAATAATTCAGAATTTAAATATCTGTGGCAGGCTTTTACATCCACTCCGTCAAATCCGGCCTCTTTCACAAGAACTGCGGCTTCTACAAAGCGATCCTCAAGAGCTTCCAGCTCATCATCGGTGATGGTATGGGCAATATTTTCACTTTTGTGTCGTTCATTGAGGTATGGATTTTCACAGGCGATGATTGGAGCAACCTTTGATTCCGGCCTACTAAATCGGCCCGAATGAGTAAGCTGTACAATACACAAAGGTGTATGTTCGGCTCCGAATTCGTCATGTGCATTTTCAATTATTGTTTTATAAAGCTTATGAAACTCGCTTACATTTTCTTTATGAATACAAAGCTGCTTTGCACTAGCCCTTCCTTCAGGTACTACCGCTACTGCTTCCATCCAGATAAGCCCGGCCCCTCCCCTTGCAAATCTTTTGTACCTTCTAAATACCAGTTCATCCGGGGAACCGTCTGGTTTTCCATCACAGCCCTCCATGGGGTGACAGGCAATGGAATTTGGTGCGGTAGCCTTACCGATCTTGACCGTCCTATGAAATACACTCAGATCACTTGAAAAATTCAAGTCTACCTTGATACGCTCGCAATCCTCTTGGATTTCCTGTAGACTTTTGTAATGGAACTCACTATGTTTCATAAAATCAACCTTTCTTAACATATTCATAAATTTGTGTTATACTGAAATCATAATAGGAATGTTAAAAGCCATGGTGTCATTCACCATTGACAAAATCCATAGATAAGCCAGTAAAAATCATGCTTTTCCGCTGTTTTCTCTATGCATTTCTTGTCACATTATATTTAATCATGTGGCTTTTGACGCTTTAATCAAATTATACAATTAAGTAAGCCTTCCGTATACAAATTACTTGCGATAAAATTAGCGTTATTTGCTTTTTTACTTAAACAGCCTTAGATGGAGGAACGATATGAATTCAGCCCAGGAAATCAATGTGGAGATATATTATGCGGAAACTCCTGACAAAATGGAAATTAAAAGCCACTTCCACAACAGTCATGAAATTCTATTTATTCTAGAGGGCAATGCAGCGGTTCAGATTAATGATAAATCCTATCTGTGCAAAAGCGGCGATTTAATCTTCATAAGCAATCTGGAGTCCCACAATTTAGAGATTACCACTTATCCTTATAAACGCTTCTTCCTATTAGTAAATCCTCAATATTTTCAAGGAATCATGAAGGATCCTCTGCTGGCATCGATACTAAAGCACCGTCCGGAGCACTTTAGTCATGTTGTTAGTCTTTCCCCGGATCATCGCAAGGTATTTATTGAATATATGAAGAAGATGAACTCAGAAAGTTTATATCGGGATGAATATTCGGAGAATCTAATTGGTTGTTACCTGCAGGTGCTTCTTACGGATTTATTCCGAAATTACAGAGAGGCATTTCCGCTGTCTCACTTCAACATATCAATGAGTGCCGTTCTGGAGGTCCAGAGATATCTGGAAGAAAATTATAAGGAGGATCTGACTCTAGAGACGATAGCAAAGAAATTCTATATCAATAGATACTATCTGTCCCATCAATTTAAAGAAATTACCGGATTCTCTTTTAAGGAATATCTGATCCTACAGCGTATATCGCGGGCAAAGCAGCTGCTTTTTCAAACCTCCTTCAATATTACAGAAGTAGGTACGGAAGCAGGCTTTAACAATGTGAACCACTTTATAAGAATTTTTAAAAAATACGAGGGTATTACTCCCTATCAATACAGGAAGATCATATGCAATTCGAAAGAATAGAATCTACCTAATAAACATAGCACTAAACTGCTGGCGCAGTGGTTTTAATCCGGTAGATTAGTGCTTCTTTTTTCCATTTTATCACTTTGAAAACAAAGCGTAAACCTTTAAAATAGAGTCTCAAACTACTTTAAAGGAGGTCATTCAATTATGACAAATGAAGAAATTCTGCAAAAACTGGAGGAGGAAATTCACCTGCGCGGATTCAGTCATCATACTCGTGAAGAATATATGATCCGTGCCAGGCTACTAATGCATTACGCAGACTGTCCACTGGAAGAACTTTCCGAACAGGATCTGCGTGCATATCTACTCTACCTTCTGGATGTAAAAAAACTCTCTGCGGCAACCGTTAACGTCTATAACAGTGCCATCCGCTTTCTCTATGGTGCGATACTCCACCG
>DATMUM010000241.1:0-9081 GCA_035564175.1 Mobilitalea sp. | reverse complement strand
TATGGTAAATCAAGACGGTGAATTTGTTGATGCCGCAGATTACCTTTCGAAAGAAGAGCTTGAAAGAATAAGAGAAGGTATCCGGCGCGAAGAACAGGAAGCTTATAATAACTTTGTTCCGGAAGTATATGATGAAGAGGTGCTGACAAAGCAATTTCACGTTAATATATTAAATGAAAGGGTAAAGCAGCTAAAAGCAATTTTGCCGGAAGACATACAGAAAGATATTGCAGATATCAGAGTTCTTGCTTTTGATGAGGCTTCGGAGGATATCTATAAAAGAATTTTAGAATTCTGTTTGCACAAAGAAGAACGGGCATTAAAGATAGAGCAGGATTGTCAGAATTATTATGATAGTATTGCTGAACAGCTTCCTGAGAATATTCGAAAAAAATATGGCTTTCATGACTGCAGGGTAATTAATTTTGAACAAAATGGAACCGATGCTATCCTTGAATTGGATCAACGTGGTGGGTATTCGAATGTCTGTAAAGTGATTTTCCATAATGCTGAAGTGCTTGAACAGGAAGACATTGCTGGCTCCTGGTGGTTATATCAGGAAATATATTTACGCGATGGACTATATGAGTTTCATGCGATGCTGCATGATGAGAACGGAGTATTAAGGTATTTGACGCTGACTGCAGCTGATGTTGAATTTGTAAAAGATGGTGAGTAGAATGGATTTCAATCGTCGAAAGCGGAACCGGGCAATTATAAATACGACTATTACGTGCCTAAAAATTCAGATGATGATCTGTGTATTATGGAAATCTGGACAAATGAACATACACAAAGGATGCATGGATTAACAGAACATTATCAAAAACTTGCTATATTAAAACAGGAGTATGTTGAGTCAGTGGAGATAGAGAAATACTGGGTTTGCAGACATTAAGGAGTATACACATGAATAAAGCAATTTTCTGGGATTTTGATGGGACATTGGTAAAGGCTCCGTTCTTATGGAGTGGTTCCCTGCTTAAAGCTATCACCACAATACTTCCCGGTTGCAATATTACACTTGAGGATATCAGAAGATATACCAAAAAGGGGTTTACCTGGGATTCGCCGGAAGAGGATTATTCCGAGTTGATCGGTGACAAATGGTGGGAATATATGCTTCATTACTTTGGTGGGATCTATGAAAAGCAAGGCGTTGAGCCTGAGCTTGTTAACAAAGCAAGTCTTCTTGCATCCGATTATGTGAAGGATGTCAGCCGGTATCAGTTATTCGATGATGCTATTGCAACCCTTGAAGGCAGCAGGGCAAAAGGTTACCGGAATTATATCCTGTCCAATCATCTCCCTGAGTTAGGAGAAATTATCGCTAAGTTAGGGATATCAGATTATTTTGAAGGATATATTATTTCATCCCTGGTGGGTTATGATAAGCCAAGACCGGAATTATTTGAATATGCGAAAAAGCTGGCTGGTTATCCAGAGATCTGCTACATGATTGGAGATAATCCTCATGCAGATATTGTGGGAGGGAATGCTGCCGGCATGAGAACCATACTTGTACATAAGGATGTCTTGTGTGATGCGGATTATACAGTAGGTGAGCTGAACCAGATTCTGAGCATTATTTAGCGTATTTTGCTAAGAGGATTGGATGACGATGCTAAATTCTATGAAAATAAAAATGGTTCGGTTGTCATAAGTCGGATTTATATTAAGATGAATAAGTCTGAATACTTGATTAATGAAAGCTGCATTATGGATTTCATTAATATACAATACTCACATATTCATCAATACTGTGTAGAGTAGAATTATGACTCCCGAACCAAAAATAATTATAAAAAAGATGAATAGAGCTTGTGAAACAATGGTATTTAAGAACATACTGAGAAATGTTTTGTTAAGAAGATAACGCATATGAAACAGAATTCCATGTATAATTCTGACAGCTTGTAATAGTTGTATAGAGGATGAGATTATTGATTAGGAGCTGTTATTATGGATATAAAAGGTATCATGCTGGAACAACTGGCGAGAGATTACGCATGTTCGATAGTCGATATCACTTCTCGCCGGAACGTATTTGTTGAAGCCAGAAAGTTAAGCAATTCCCGTTATTTTGCTGAAGATACTTCATTTCTCAGGGTACTTTGCATCAATAGCAAGCTTGTATTTTTCGCTGATCCAGTCTTGTATAGTTGGGTGAGAGAAAGGTTTGACGGATTCCCGGGTCAGTGGTTTTTTAATATTCAGACTTTGAAGGAAGTTGATAATATACTGAACAGATACGGATATCAAATCCATCCCTTCAGCCATCACAATTATATTCCGGGTGATCATTTTGCTTCTTCAGATAATACCGAGGAACCGGTAGATTTCCGGATAAAATGGGTTGAGAAAGCAGATATCCCGGGGCTTCGAGAAGAGAATCGTTTTTGGAATTCCTTTTGTTTTAACAGTGATGTTCCGGATATGTTAGGAGCAATTGCAGAAAAAGACGGTACATATATCGGGGCAGCCGGTGTTAGGGCCTCTTCAGAAAATCTATGGGAAATGGGTGTCGATGTTCTTGAAACAGCCCAAGGTAAGGGTGTTGCGACAACACTTGTGAGAGTATTAAAGGATGAATTGCTTCAAAGAGGCAAAGTTCCTTACTACGGGACTGCGGAATCTCATATCAAATCGCAGAAAGTTGCTGTGAAAGCAGGCTTTGTTCCTGCCTGGGCAGAAGTATATACAAGAAAGATTTAATGAGAAATTAATTTATGTCCAGGTTAATATGAAAAGATAATTAATAAGGACATTTCACGAATTCGCTGTTTTCTTGGGCAAATATGGTGTAAAATGGATATCATCACAAGAGACATGAAGTCAAACATGAGAACCAGAAGATTTACGAATGCGGATGCGGTTACCGTCTCGAATATATTGTGCAGAAACTTTTTGGAGGTAAACTGTAAGGATTATCCAGAGGAAGAAATTCATTATTTATTAGATATATTGATTTTTATTTGAATGAAGAATGTATCAGATAAATAAATCATTATTTATATGCTGCAACAAACGATAGACATTTACAGTGAGGTTAATTATGAAGCTGATAAAAGAGATTACGGATAAGGATATTCTGGGGACGGAAGGGCGATCAGAAAAACAGCCGAGGCTTACAGCCAGGGCATTTCTATTCAACCAGGATGGGCTGCTTGCAGTAATGTATGCCAAGAAGTTCTCCCTGTACTCGATTCCCGGAGGAGGAATTGAAGAAGGAGAGGACCAAATCAGTGCGTTAAAACGGGAGCTGCTGGAAGAGACAGGCTGTGAATGCGAGATCCTCGGTGAGCTTGGATATGTATATGAAAACCGGGCACATTGTGATTATACTACCATATCCTACTATTATGTGGCTGAGGTTATATATAACCATGATGAAACATATCTAACTCAGGGCGAGATTGATAATGAAACCACACTGGAATGGCATACAATAGAGGAAGCTACCCGGCTGATAGGTTCGCCGGTTCACGAAGTAACACAAAGAAAATTCCTGCAGCGAAGATATATGGTTGCCTTTGAAGCCTTATATGATTTTCTTGCTTCCTCGAAAATAAGTGTATTACATGATGAACGAAAGGAATCTCGTTCCTTGTAAATTGATTATTAATTAGGAAGGATTACATAAAAATACTGGAAAGGATAAAGGATATTCATATGCAGATTAAGTTAATTACTGCCTCGGATGAATTATGGGAACCGACGGCTGTGTACGCGGAACAATGCTCCTGGAAAGCAGGACCTTTCCTTGCAAGAGAAATGCGGGCAAATAATTTTACTGACTGGGAGAGAGTATTCGTGGCTATTGAGGACAATAAGCCAGCGGGGTACTGCACCTTGGCTAAGGCGGATTGCATCCCGGACGTAACCTATACCCCTTATATTGGGTTTATGTTTGTCGGCGAAGAATTCAGAGGGATCTAATGCCAGTAATCATGCTGCTGTTTGGATATACATCCAGGCACCGCATTCCTAAAACCATCAATTCTATCTATGGATATCGAACAGCAATGTCCATGAAGAATCAGGATACCTGGGAATTTGCCCATAAATGCTTCGGTGCATTATGGCTGAAATGGGGTGCTGTCATGTTTCTCGTATCAATGGTGGTCAGCATAGTTGGATTCAAATTCAACGAAAATGTACAAGGGATGATTCTTTTAGCTCTAGTAACCTTACAGACGATTGTTATCATTGCATCGGTTTCACCCGTAGAAAAGGCATTAAAAGCAGCCTTCGACGAGAACGGCAACCGAAGAATATCCTAGCACCGAAGGTTATTAATATTAAATGTCCAATGGAATAAAAGCATCAGCACCAGATCAAAGAAACATAAGGAAAAAGCTTAATAATATTATGTGACTTATAAATCGACACACAAGTGAGGTAAATAATGAACATGGCGATACAGAATTTTATGATGGAATTGTCTTCCGGCTCCCCTGTTCCAGGCGGAGGAGGAGTAAGTGCCCTAATCGGAGCAGTGGGGGTATCCCTATGCTCCATGGTTGCTAATTTAACTTCCGGTAAGAAAAAGTATGCACAGTTCCAAGAAGATATCGATGCCATTTTACCAAGGACGCAAGACTCCATCAGCCGCCTTCTGGAGCTGATTCGTAAGGATGCCGAAGTATTTGAGCCGCTGTCAGCAGCATATGGCATACCGAAGGACGTTCCGGAGCGTGATGAAATACTGGAAGAAGTGCTTGTCACAGCCTGCTCCGTACCAATGGAAATATTACAGGAGGTGTACTGCGTTATTGACATAATCGAACAGTTATCGCATAAGGGGTCCAAGCTTGCCGTAAGTGATGTTGGAGTAGCAGCTTCTGCCTGCCGTAGTGCAATGGAAGGGGCTTCGATGAATGTTTATATTAATACCAAGCTCATGAAAAACAGGGAATATGCTTTGGAAATGAATGAAAGGGCAATGTCCATGTTAAAGGATGGTGTAGAACGCTGCGATAAGGTTTATCAGCGGATTTCAGAAGAATTGAGGTGTAGGTAGTGCAGGAGTTAAGAGGAATACCGGTGGTTAATTCGCTGAACGATAAATTAGCAACAGAAATATCAGCATTAAAAGTAAAAGGAATCGTGCCAAAGCTCGCCGTGGTCAGAGTTGGCGAGCGAGAGGATGATATCGCCTATGAGAAAGGAATTATAAAAAGATTTGCAAATGGTAATGCCTTAGCCGATGTTGTCATGCTCCCATCAGATGTGACACAGGACAAGCTGGAAGAAGTGGTTACTTTACTTAATAATGACAATTCGGTACATGGCATTCTCATTTTCAGACCTTTACCCAGAAATTTGTCGGAAGAAAAGATAAAAATGCTGATTGCCCCTGAAAAAGATGTTGACTGTATGGGTGTGAGTAGCAGATAAAGTAAAAGCAATTACTCCGGTTCCCGGCGGTGTAGGTACCGTTACAACTTCAGTTCTTCTGAAACATACGGTCAGAAATGCTTTAAAAAGTATATAATAATATTAGGATTAATCCTAAATTATTGGAGGGAAATCAAGATGTTCTGCCCAAAATGTAAAAGTGAGTATCAAGAAGGAATTGTAACCTGTTCAGACTGTCATGAGCCTTTAGTGGAGCAATTACCCGTAGATACGGAAGAGAATACGAAAGACTATAAGATGGTTAAGCTGGAAACCGCTGCGAATGAGATTAATGCAGCTCTTATCATGAATCTTCTTATAAATAATAATATACCATGTTATAAGAAAAGTAAGGGAGCAGGCGGATACATGAGTATTTATATGGGGTATTCTGTATTCGGAGAAGATATCTATGTAGCGAAGAAAGACTACCAGAAAGCCAGAGAAATATTGGATGAATTATCCGTAACTGAAGAGCCGGAGGATACAGAAGAGGATAACAATGATTATAAAGTGCCGTTCTATCGTAAGCCTCAGATAATTGCACGCATCATATTAATTGCATATATTGCGACAATGATTGTTGTGGCTGTATTAAGTAAATATTTTAGTTAAATTACTTTTAAGAATATAATTATTACGGCGAATGAGTATAGGATATGCTGTCAGAAATTTGATCGTAATAAAGATAGCAAAACACTTTATATAGAAAGGGTACGAGATGTATAAAAGATATTTTATATGCTTCATTATTATGATTTGCAGTTCCCTTCTCATTAGCTGTGAGAAAAAGATAGCAACTGTCTCTGCAACGGACCAAATCACAATAACTCCGACAGCAACACCAACTGTAACGCTGATACCAACGCCAACTGTAACGCTGATGCCAACACCAACCGTAACTCTAATACCAACGCCTGTCATAAGCAGGAATACGATTACTATAGATCTTAAAAAATATACGAACACTGATAATACTTATCCTGAGAATTATTATGAAACCGAGGAGCAGTATATCAATAAAGTATATAAAACCTTTGATTTTGATGGAAAGCAGCTTATGGTGTATGACGGTACAGATCATGGACTACACATTGGTATACAAATGGAAGGAAGATATTATTCTATCTGTCAAATTGATAATTGGGA
The DNA here is from genome assembly GCA_035564175.1 of Mobilitalea sp. Taxonomy (GTDB): domain Bacteria; phylum Bacillota; class Clostridia; order Lachnospirales; family Lachnospiraceae; genus Mobilitalea. The sequence goes on along the minus strand of DATMUM010000241.1, from coordinate 2,532 downwards.
CAGCGCGTTGGATCGGGCTACAATGGAACAGGATGAACGCTCAATTATATTTGACCAATATAATAATGTACTTGGGACATCCGGTGTTCACATTATAATATGGAATGGTGCCGCATCAAGTAATGAATTTTATGTATATATGAAAGAGGATAAGCCATCTTTGCTAGTATCTTATTGTACTGGAGGATTTGATGAAGCAGATATAGACCAGGACAATGAAAATGAATTAATCAGTTATGGCGGAGGTTTGCCCACAAACTTCTTTCTTATTGTACTCAAAGACAATAAACTTATGTGGACAGATTATCTTTATTATGAAGGCAAGCCCATCTATTACAATCAAGATTCCAATGATTTTTATATCGCAGATGAAGCGGGTAATAAAATATATTATAAGTACGACAAAGCTGAGGATGAATTAATCGAATATACACCCAGTCAAGCCAGATCTGATGCCATGTGAGCCCTAAAGGCTATAATATCATTATACAAGGAGACATAAAGTGGGGGAGTATTCTCGTGCATTTGTACATGCATTAGCAAATAAAGATATACAAGCAATCAAAGCAATTCCTAAGACTGACCTGCATAATCATTTTTCGCTGGGAGGCAGCAGGGAATATATCAAGAGCGTAACCGGGATAGCGATACCATATTTTGAAGGTACCTTATCCTCCATGCAGGAAATGCATGATTGGAATGCCCGGTATCTCGGTGACAGGTTTCATAGCAGAGAAATGCGGAAACTGATGATCGAAGCAACCTTTGTCCAGGCAAAGACAGATGGTATCACAATCCTTGAAATCGGTGAGGATGTATGGGGCTTAGGTGAGTTTTTTCATGATGATATCGATGAGTTAATCCAAGCTTTTCAAGATGCGAACAGACAAATTGCACCGGAGATGGAATTGCGGTTGCAGATTGGGTTATCAAGGCATTGTCCGGTGGATTATTTAATGGATTGTCTGAAGCATTTCTGGGGAAGGAAAGAATTCTTTTCCATTGATTTGTATGGAGATGAATTAGCGCAGCCCATCGAGAACTTTATACCGATTTATAAACTGGCGAAGGAAAATGGACTTCGGTTGAAGGCTCATATCGGAGAATGGGGTACGGCTGACGATGTTATTCAGGGGATCGAGCTGCTGAAGCTGGACGAAGTGCAGCATGGAATCGCTGCGGCAGCTTCCGATGAAGCGATGAAATATCTGGCTGAGCACAACATCAGATTGAACATTACTCCAACCAGTAATCTGAAGCTGGGTCGGGTAAAGGATTTGAAGAATCACCCAATACAGAAATTATACCGCGCCGGGGTGGATGTCACGATTAATTCGGATGATATCCTGATGTTTGATAGTGATGTCTCTAAAGAGTACCTAAGGCTATATGAAAATGAAGTATTAACCGCAGATGAATTAGATGATATCAGGGTAAATGGGTTGAAGGTTAATGGGGCTTCATGCAGATATGATTGAACGAAATGGGAGATGCTTTTATTTTGAAATACGTTGGAATGGAGGCTTCCAAATGAAAAACTTTTTTAGACATTTACAAAAGAATAAACTTCTGGCAGTTGGACTATTAATCCTTCTAATCGGAGCAGGAATAATCATAGCAGTAATTCATACATCGCAATCCCCGAAGGCATCCAACGTTACCGGACAAGCACAATCTTTAGTACCAACCTCAGATGCACTAAATCAGAACTCCGATTCTCAGGATTCTGATGAAAGCGCTACTGTTACATTGACAGCTACGCCCAAAATCACTCTTACTGTCACTCCCACAGTAACTCCCACAGTCACCCCTACAATAATTCCTGCTATAGAAGTGGACGATACAAAGTACGACTATGATCTGTATTCCTTAGATTTCCTTGATGAGAACAATGGCTGGGTAATACGGTGGAATTACAATGACCCGGGTGTGCATAATACCACCAGCTTACTTCACACCAAGGATGGCGGAAACCACTGGGAAGCCAGTGCAAACCAGGATTGTCTGCTGCAGAAAGTATCCTTTGCGGATAGTGAGACAGGCTGGGCTTTGGCATTGGAAGGACATCCGGAATTAACGGACGGCGATCCGGTAATTTACCAGATACTTAAGACGGAGGATGGTGGTGCAAACTGGAGTCTTCAATTGTCTAGCGAGGCGGTGTATGGAGATAACTGCGATATTACAGCTTATGATAAGGATCATGCCTATGCAATCATTGGAGGTTCCCTATATCGTATGGAGGGCGGTGGTAATAACTGGATTAAAGAAGATAGTCCGGTGAAGGACTTTTCAGCAGAGCATATTTTCTTTGCTGATGCTGAGAATGGTTGGGTCAGCGGAGCTGTAGCAACGCCGGTTACTTCAGTTCAGTCTTCTACGGATGCTGCAGATTCGTTTCAGCAGATGAATTATACCGTTTATGTATTCCATACTGCGGATGGTGGCAGGAGCTGGAAGCAACAATTCTCTGAGGAATGCGGAACTGATTGGAATAAAACTATTGGGATCTCATTTTCTGATAAAGAAAAT
>DATMUM010000240.1:0-9647 GCA_035564175.1 Mobilitalea sp. | reverse complement strand
GGCAACGCCAACCGTAACCCCGACCGTAACCCCGACCGTGACACCTACACCATCCGTTACACCGACGGTAACTCCTACACCATCCGTAACGCCTACGGTAACCCCTACACCGACGGTAACGCCGACGATTACACCAACTGTAACACCGACGATAACTCCAACTGTAACACCGACGATAACTCCTACACCAACCGTAACACCGATTGTAACCCCCGGTGTAATGGATGTTAAATTTTACGGGGCAACGGCAGCACAATCCAATACCATTTATGTAAAATATAAGCTTACGAACAATGGAAGCACAGCAATTACACTTTCGGATGTGAAGCTGCGTTATTATTACACGAAGGAAGGTACTGCCAGCCAGAACTTCTACTGTGATTGGTCCAATGTCGGAAGCCAGTATGTTGCAGGAGCATTTACTGCAATAAGTCCGGTAAAGACTACTGCCGACTATTACCTAGAAATAACCTTTGCCTCTGGGGCAGGCAGCCTGGCTGCGGGACAAAGTATTGAAGTACAAGGCCGTGTTGCAAAATCAGATTGGAGCAACTATACCCAGACCAATGATTATTCCTATAACTCTACGGCTACAGCCTATACAAGCTGGCAGTATGTAACCGCGTACGTATCCGGAACATTGGTTTATGGTACCGAACCGTAATTTCACGCTATTTTGCGTAGATTTGAGGGTAGTGTGAAAAGAATTTTGAAAAATCCAATCATTCCAAAGTGAATTATAAAATCATAATTCACTTTAGAAAGAACTCCAAAATGAAATCCATTGTAATTTCATTTTGAACTTCTTTCAGGTACTGTTTATGATGCCGTAAGCGGCATCATGAGCGTGAATTAAAATACAATTCACACGAGAAGAACCGCATAGTTCGCACAATAGTGCTTACTCCTTGTTCTTCCAATGTTTTGACGAAAGGATGGTAATTAATATGAAAAGAAAAATTATGATGTATTTTATGGCATTCGTTTTCGCATTAGGAACAATAATATTTCCACAATCGCCGAGTATTACAACAGTAAAAGCAGCAACCTTTACTGATCTGAACCAAAGCCAGATGGTTGCAGTAATGGGAGCTGCCTGGAATTTAGGAAATTCACTGGAAGCCTCCAGCAATGGAACGCCCAGTGAAACTGCATGGGGAAATCCTACAATAACTCAAAGCTTTATTCAATCGGTTGCAAATGCAGGTTTTAAAACGATCCGAATTCCTGTTTCATGGCTGAATTATATCGGAAGTTCACCGAATTATACGATTAATTCTACTTGGCTGAGCAGAGTTAAGGCAGTTGTTGATTATGCCATTAGCTGTAATTTATATGTAATTATTAATTTACACGGAGATGGCTACAGTTCGGTTACCGGAGGATGGATTTTACCTGGAAGTTCAGACCAGACAACGATTAAAGCCAAGTTTCAGAAGGTTTGGTCACAGATTGCAACTACCTTTGCAAGCTATGATCAACATTTGATCTTTGAGTCTATGAATGAAGTAGGCGCCGATGCCAATTATGTTGATAGTACTGTTACTTCCTACTATACCAATATCAATGCTTATAATCAGATATTTGTAGATGCAGTTCGTGCAACCGGCGGCAACAATGCCAAGAGATGGCTATTAATCCCCGGCTGGAATACGAATATTTATTATACTGCTGGTAGTTATGGTTTTACAATTCCAAGTGACGCTAGCTGTACAGCCTCCGGAAAACGAATTATGATTTCTGTTCACTACTATACCCCTTGGGATTTCTGCGGTGCTGAGAGTTATGCCGTAACGCAATGGGGTAATAATGCTGACAGCAGTAAATCGGCATCCTATGGTGGAGAAGCTTCTCTGATCTCCGAGATACAATCAATGTATAATAAATTTGTATCCCAGGGTTACCCGGTTGTTATTGGTGAATATGGTTCTGTCGATAAATCGGCAGGAGATTCTGCAAATACAACCTACAGAGCATATTTTGCAAAACGAGTTTGTGAGGTTTCAAAACAGTATGGTTGTGTACCCGCTATCTGGGATAATGGCTATAATGGTAATTATGGCTTCGGTTTATTCAATAGAAGTACAGGAGCCATCACACAGCAATCAATTATTAATGCGATTATGGGCGTATTCTCTTCCAGTGTTACTCCAACGGTAACCCCTACTGTAACCCCGACCGTAACCCCGACGCCTACAGTAACTCCGTCAGTTACCCCTACGCCTACCGTTACACCTACTGTAACTCCTACACCTACAGTAACACCGGTTGTAACTCCTGGCGTAATGGACGTAAAGTTTTACGGGGCAACGGCAGCTCAATCCAATACCATTTATGCAAAATATAAGCTCACAAACAATGGAAGCACGGCAATAACGCTTTCAAATGTGAAGCTGCGTTATTATTATACGAAGGAAGGTACTGCCAGCCAGAACTTCTACTGTGATTGGTCCAATGTCGGAAGCCAGTATGTTACAGGAACCTTTACAGCGATAAGTCCGGCTAAGACGACTGCAGATTATTATCTGGAAATAACCTTCGCCTCTGGTGCAGGCAGCCTGGCAGCGGGACAAAGTATTGAGGTTCAAGTCCGTGTTGCAAAATCAGATTGGAGCAATTATACCCAAACCAATGATTATTCCTATAACTCTACGGCCACGGCCTATACAAGCTGGCAGTATGTAACGGCATACATTTCAAATACGCTTGTATATGGTGTGGAGCCATAGGAAGCGGCTCAATGTTATATGTACAGTAAAAAATGGAGTTGTATCAACATAACAGTTGGAATTGTTGGTTCGATATTATAATCATTAACGTATAAACAAAAATGGCTCCGTTTAAAGACAGGAATGACTCCGTTTAAAGACAGGAGTGGCTCTGTTAAAATAGGAATGACCCCCGTTTAAAACAGGAATGGCTCCGTTTTTTTTAGACGGGGCCATTCCTAATAATTTATACCTATAATATAAACCTATACTCTAACCAATACAGTACTAAAGATTAATTGCTCTTATTGTCATCTAATATGCCAATCAGCTCTTTCCAATCCTGTATTGTGATGCAATCCACGCTGGGAGTCAGCCGGTTTTCCGGATCAAGGGCACCACGATACCATACCGGGAATATGCCTGTACCTGATGCTCCTTCCACATCAAAATATGCATTATCACCGCAGTACCACACATCTCTTGCATCCAAATTCGCCTTGCGTAAAGCTAATTCAAATATCCGGGAATGAGGCTTACGAAAAACATACTCACTTGTTGCGAGAACAAATTCAAACTCATTCTCCGGCAGCATGGAATTGATACGTCCCATCAGTGCCTTTCCACTAAAGGAAATGTTACTGATGACTGCCGTCCTTATCCCATTCTCCTTCAGATATTTCAACAGAAACTCAATATTCTCTGTAGGCTTTCGAACTGCAGCGTTATCCCAGAATATCTTCTCTAATTCCTCCGGTTTCAGATCAAACTCCAAACCATAGTATTCATATAAATAATTCTGAAATATATGATTATGTACTTCAATATGAGTGGATTTACGGACATCCGGATGAAATCTGCCAATCTCTTTATTTAACGTGATGGCAAATTCCTGTAACTCTTTGGCTGATATCTGATACGGATTCTTCTTTGCCAGCTTAAGAACAGCAAGGTTGCCGGCTACTCCATCAAATCTTGCCTCATTAACCAGGGTCTGTCCATAATCAAACATGATCATTTTCGGCTGCTTCATGGTTCTCCTCCTTATGAATAAGAATGCTGTAAAAGACTATTTAGGAAAGATGAAACCTAATATATCTTTTACAGCATTATAATACAAATAATCTGAGATAAAAACCCTAATTAATTGCTATGATAGATATCGCTATTGATTTTGAGCAAATATTTCATGTATAATATTACCATGTATTTGGTTTGTAATTGTTTTAAAAGGCGAACTAAAGATGATTAAGAAAAGTGAGGTTTGTAGGAAATGAATACGATATTTTTAACAAGTATGACACTTGAAAACATGAACGATATTTCACCAAAATTGAATAATATTAATAATTATGTTACTCAATTAAAAAAATATCATAGAAAAGGCTTTGATAATTTTGTTTATTTTCCAAGCAATCCTATAACATACGGAAATAATGATTTCTATGCAAATTTATACTGCAAGGCATTTGAGAATAGTGATTTCAAATTTAAAAATTGTATTTTAGTAGATAATAGAAATTACTCAAAAATTCATGAAATAATTAAAGATGCAGACATAATAATATTAGGTGGTGGAGAATTGCCACGCCAAAATACTTTTTTTAACAATCTTCACTTAAAGCAAGAATTGAACTATTATGATGGAATTATTGTTGGAATGAGTGCTGGTTCAATGAATTTGGCTGATATAGTTTTTGATTTTCCTGAACTTGATGAGCAAATTGGAAATCCGAATTTTCTTAAAGGGCTTGGATATACTGATATAAATATTGTTCCTCACTATAAACCAAAAGAGAAAAATTATATTAGAGAGTGGATTAGATGCATGGGCAACTTATGTATTGCCACATAGTCATAAAACAAAAATATATGCACTTGTTGATGGAACACACATTTTAATACAAAATAATCATGCAGAAATCTTTGGCGAAGCATATTTAGTTAAAGATTCAATAATAAGTAAAATATGTAATAATTACGAATCATGTATATTGGAGTAAATTCGTATGCTTTAAGCGTATTTTATTTCACAGTCTTTCATGATTGAGAAGCAAAGGAGGGAGTTAAATCCCTCCTTAAATTATATCCATATGCCATTAATATTACATAACATAGCTAATCCCTAATTTATTTACTTGATATTATTATTGTTGATTCCATCGGTACTCCATCAATCCTTCAGATGCCGTACTGACTACCTTCGTTTATTCACTTAGGCTCTCCTCTGGCTTTCCTCTGGCTTTGCTTCGTCTATTCTCTTTTGCTCCTCACGTTTCATCCTAGTCATGATTCCACCAATACGACCTGACTCTTTTGCTGTCAGAGACTTCCAGCCGGTCGCCATTACTTTATCAAGATAGCCCAGTTCTTTTGCTATCTCATATTTTAAGGTTTCTTCCGGTTTGAGGTTATTCAGATCTATTTCTTTTTCTTTTTTCTTTCCCATGATAGCACACCCTTCAAACTTAAAATTATTCCGATCCTTCTCGTTAAGAAGCGGTATTCGGCTTATTAGAGTGTGCCCAACTTCTACTTATCTATTCGGATTTCTTTACCCAAGGGAAGTGAATATATCAGCATTTCCTTCACAGGTTTTCTTAACATTTGTTCCAAAGCTCTGCGGTAATATTCCAGCTGAACCTTATATCTCCCTATTAATTGCAATTCATGCTCCACCAGGTCTGATTTGTAATCCAGTAATACAAGCTCCCCCTCTTCTTCAAAGAATACATCAATGATACCCTGGATCAGGATCAGCTCTTCACTGTCACTATCCTTCATAACTTCCGATGCTTTAATACCCATAACAAATTGTTTCTCTTTGTATAGTTTATGAAGGAGTTGAGCCTGTCTCATCCGGTTTGCAGCATCACTACCAATAAATCGTAAAATATAATCCAGCTTTAGCTTTTTAATATCTCCTTGATTTATGCGGCCTTCCCTAATCATACGATCTATATCCTTCATGAGATCTTCTTTATTATATACTTTAGTCAGATCGAGAAGCTCCAAGACTTTATGATACAGGGTACCACGATCCGTTCCAGTAATCTCAGTTTCTTTCTGGGATATAAAATTAGGGAGATAGCTATCTGTTTTGGTAAGCATTGCCGCTTCTGCATCCGGATGAACTGTTATCAATTCAGCGGTCGGTTTATCTGTAGTGTCTTTCATATGTTCTGCGATATTATAATCTACCTTTTCAGACGGAAGTATCTCATAATCTATCTGAGGATACAATTGTACACTATCCTCATCCTCCAAAACCTGGCCAAGCTTTTTCAGTTCAGATACGGTCATCTTGATCTTTAGGTCAGCTTCTTTTGCATGAGGATATTGGTAATTAAACCTTGTTTTAATTTCCTCTTTAAGGCCTAAATCATAGGTTTCATCGGGATTGATATGGATTAAATCTTCTTCATCCTTACGCAGGAATAATTGCTTTGATATCTCAAGCTTCAATAATTCCTTTTGTGATATCACACTGATTGACATCTCGTCCTTCTTCCACTCGAATGGAATTTCATCTATTCTTGGTATTTTACCCATCCGGTTTAACATTGCTGGAAGTACCCAATCCAGATAACTTTTTGCAGATAATAATTCAAAGAAAGAAAAGTCCTTTCTGATTATTTCACTTAATGATTTGATATATCCGGTAAGGATCAGCTTCTCCTTGGCTCTTGTCATAGCAACATATAATACGCGAAGCTCTTCGCCAAGATTTTCGATCTGCACTTTCTTCTGGATCACTTTCTTAAGCAAGGTAGGTACTTTGGTTCTTAATTTACTGTCTATATACTCCGGACCTACACCCAGCTCGCTGTGAAGAACAATATGGCTGCGAAGATCCTGCGTATTGAACTGCTTACTCATACCTGCCACGAATACAACAGGGAATTCTAGGCCCTTACTTTTATGGATACTCATGATTCGAACGGTATCATCCTGTTTACCGGAAGTGGAAGCCTCACCAAAGTCTACTTCGTATTTATGCAGCTTCTCAATATACCGGATGAAATGGAATAAACCGCTGTAGCTGCCTTTTTCAAAACGGACTGCCTGTGATATCAGCATATCAATATTCGCTTTTCTTCGGTCCCCTCCCGGCATTGCACTTACATAATAATAGTAGCCGGTTTGGTCCAGGACGAGCTGAATTAGTTCATGAATTGGTTTGTGGTTAACCATGGAACGTAAGTCTTCTAACAGCTTGAGAAACTGCACTAATTTCTCACGAAGCTCCTCTTCACTGCCTTCCGCTGCATAATGAAGAAGTGCTGTATACATTCCGGTATTCCTGCTTGATGCTCTCAATAAGGCCAGCTGGGTGGAGGATAACCCAACCATAGGAGAATACAATACTCCCGCCAAGGGGATATCCTGCCTCGGATTATCAATAATTCGAAGCATATTAAGCAGGGTCATGATCTCCAGGGTCTGAAAATACCCTGTTCCGGTATCCGCATAAGCCGGTATTCCCTCCTGCATCAGCGTATTCACAAATACTTCCGACCAATTCGACATGCTGCGAAGAAGTATTACAATATCACGATATGCTGCCGGACGAAGAGCTTTTGTTGATTTATCCATTACCAGCATACCATGATCCGGATCTGTTAATTCCTTTATCTTCTTAACGATGGCTCTTGCTTCTATTTCTTTTTTGGTAAATGCTGCTTCTTCCTGATCGTCTTCTTTCTTTTGAGAATCCTGATCCGGGGACTCCATTGACGAACGCTCTGGTACTGGCCCTTCCTCTGGTATGCTTTCCCCGCTATTCCCATTATCCAGGTCTTCATCCGTTACAAGCAAGAAATCTACTTCTTTCGCGAGGCGACTGTTAAGATCACCTTGCAGTTGGTGAAGGTCTTCCTCTGCCTTGATTTCGTATAGTTCCCCATATTTTAAAGCTGCCGTGTCGTCATATATAATTCCTCCGACCGACTGCTGCATAATCTGTTCAAATATTTTATTCACATACGTCAGAACCTGCTGCCTGCTTCGGAAATTCTTATCCAAGTCTATTCTCTGATAATTGTTTCTATGACCATCTTCAGTGTTATCCCCAGGCATATAGGATCCATACTTTTCCATGAAAATCTCGGGCATTGCAAGTCGAAACTTGTAAATGCTCTGCTTAACATCACCAACCATGAAGCGGTTTGGTTTACCCATATCTTCTCTTGAGATACTCCGAAGAATTGTCTCCTGAACCATATTACTGTCCTGATACTCATCGATTAAGATTTCCTCAAATTGTTCCCGCAATTCCAGCGCAGCCTGAGTCGGGAGCTTATGTTCGATGTTCCTATGTAAGTGCTCTTCTGAAGGGCCCACTTCTGCAGGCTCCTCTTCTACAGGGCCCTCTTTTACAGGGTCGTCTTTTGCAGGGCCCTCTTTCGCAAGGATTTTCAGAGCAAAATGTTCCAGATCATTAAAATCAATCAGGTTCTTATCTTCCTTTTTCTTTGCAAATTCATCCATGAATTCCAAAGTAAGATCAAATAACACCTGAATCACCTGGTTGACTGCCTGCAGATCCTTCAGCATTTCCTCCGGTGACTGGAAGAAAAACTGGCCGGTCAGGTCTTTCAAGCCTTTCTTTACCTCTTCGCGGAGTTCTTTTACCTTCTCCTTTTTCCAGGGCTCCACGGAATCGTCCTTCTTATTCGACAAACGCTCAAAGGAAATCATGGTAAAAAGGCGGGAGCTTTCTTCGTAGGAATCAGCATCTCTAAGTATCTCAAGGGTATTACGATCAGATAATAATGCCGGCAGATATGCACCTGGCCCTCCGCTTTCATTGCATACTGCCATAGCCTGCGCATTCTTAACCAGCAGATCCCCCAGTACTACTCTGATATATTCTAACAGTTCCTTCATCCAGGAAGTCTGATACATATCTTCGAGTGAAGCTAACTGAAACATTTTCTTCTTCTCTGCAATCCAGGTCTTCGGCCAAGGATCGCTCATGGAGAAATTATATAGTTGAAGGATCAGCTCCTCAACCGGAGCATCTGACTTGGAATAGGAATAGCTTTCAATAAAAGCATGAAAATCATCTCTGCCTTCTTCATACCATCGCTCTAAAATATCCGAGATTACATCGGATTTCATCAGTGTAATTTCAGATTCTTCTGCAATTTTAAAGGAAGGATCTAGAACGATCCGATGAAAATAATTACGAATCACATTCAGACAGAAGCTATGGATTGTGGTAATCTGCGCACTCTGAAGCAGGGAAACCTGCTTCTGCAGATGAACGTTTCCAGGGTTCTTCATTAATTTCGCATCTATCGCTTTACCGATACGTTCCCTCATCTCTGCAGCGGCGGCATTGGTGAAGGTAACTACCAGTAAGCGGTCGATGTCCATAGGATCTTCACCCTCTGAAATCATGTTAATGATACGCTCAACCAATACAGCAGTCTTTCCTGATCCTGCTGCCGCTGAAACTAATAAATTCTTATTTCTCGTATCAATAACTTTCTGCTGAGCTTCTGTCCATGCCATAATTATGCTCCCTAATTTATTGTTCCGGAATAAACCTCTGTCACCACAGTATATAATATTCTTCGATATACTTTATCATAGAAGCATTTTAAATTCAACATCATCAGTACAGAAAAGCTTGGATTCCTTGATTTTCAAGGACATCCAAGCTTTTAGATTAATTCTGGCCAATTTGAAATTACTCTTTATCTAATAACCGAAAAGCTGACTGTAATCATCTTAATAATCCACATCATCAATAGACTCTTTAACTACAATCTTAGCTACTACCGACTTGTCTCCGCAGGTTATGGTGACATTCGCTTCGCCGGCCTTGAGGGGTACATAGTGCCAATAACCGTAATCCGTATCATACTCAACCTTTAATACGTCCGGATTGTCTGATTCCATAGTAATTTGATCCGTAGTGTCATCAGGTTC
>DATMUM010000239.1:0-8862 GCA_035564175.1 Mobilitalea sp. | reverse complement strand
GATCGGAAAGATGTATGTGAAGGCAGAGGCAGAGCTTTCCGCATTTTTTACCGCCATCATCGCGGAAGAGCTGAATGTGAAGGATGTTGTATTTACCGATGATGTAAGAGACTTTACTTCCTATAACTTCAAACCCCAGTTAAAGACTCTGGGACCGAAGTTTGGAAAGCAGATCGGTGCAGTTCGTACTATCCTTTCCGAGCTGAACGGCAATGCGGCAATGGATGAGATCAATGCCACCGGAAAGCTTAAGATTACTGTAGAAGGCGTAGAAGCAACTCTTGATAAGGAGGATCTGTTAATTGAGGCAGCTCAGACAGAAGGCTTCATCTCCGACTCCGATCACGGAATTACCGTTGTACTGGATACCAACCTGACACCGGAGCTGATCGAAGAAGGCTTCGTAAATGAGATCATCAGTAAGATCCAGACTATGCGTAAGGAAGCTGACTTCGAGGTTATGGATCATATCCGTGTATCCCAGAGCGGCAATGACAAGATTAAGGATATCATGGCACGCAATGCGGAGGAGATCAAGTCCGAGGTACTTGCGGAAGAACTGATCTTCGATAGCGTACAGGGATTTACCAAGGAGTGGAACTTGAATGGTGAAGATGTAACTCTTGGCGTTGAGAGAGTATAAGGTAAATTATTAATTAAGCTTAGTTAGATTATAATATTGATATGGGCATAAGCAAAGAAGGAGGAAAATGATTTCCTCCTTCTTTGTTTATAACAGATATCAATGACAGGAGAATATTGCGAAAATATCCAATAAATGGTGGAAACCGACAAGAGAATAGAGTATAATGCAGGATAAGTAAGCGAAAATCATGTACATAGGAGAGGGTTTTGATGACAGAGAACATTAGAAAAACAGCGGCTTTTATCAAAGATAAATTATTGGCAGAGAATAACGACGATCGGTTTGACTGGCCATACCGTTATGAGCATTCACTTAGGGTTGCAGGTATCGGGCAGAAGATTGCCAGGGAGGAAGGGTTGGATGAAGAAGCACTTGTGATTGCCTGCCTGCTCCATGATATTGGTTATATTGCCTGCCATTGTAAAGAGGACCATGATGTTCATGGAAGATTTTCCGCTTTGATAGCCAAGAAATTTCTAACCTCAATTGGGTTAGAACCGGAGCGGATCGAAACAATCTGCTATGGTATCAAGATACATACGGAACCGGAGGAGAATTATGAACGGACTCCGACTCCTTTCGAGGTTTCCATTGGCGATGCAGATGATATTGATCGGTTTGATGCATACCGCCTGTATTCCTATTTACATCATTCCTGTAAAATGCATGACATGACAGCGATGCAGATTCTCGAAACCGCCGAACAACGGTTGGTGAGATGCGAGGAATATATGAAGAGAGAATGTGGAACTAAGGCGGCAACCTTACTTTGGAGAGAAAGAATAGGTTTTCAACTCGAGTATTTCAAACGTCTCAGAACCCAGATGGGGAATATGAAGCTTTTCTGCGAAGAATTAGAATTGTCTTAAGAGGGGATTGAATGAAGAGAAAGCGTGGTAAAGGATGGCCAATCCTCCTTTTATTACGATCCTGCAGACAATGCCAAGGAAGCTCTGGACTTAGCAAGCAAAGTAAAATAGAATAATCCGCTAACTGCGGAAAAAGTATTAAGAAAAGGGCTTTTCATAACCAACGTCTTAGCTTAATGACATTGGTTTTGAAACAAGCCCTTTCTGATATCTGAACCTTCTTCATATTCAAATCTGTTTTTTTCCATAGTTAATTATAATCATACATTATCCTAAATAAAAAGTCTAGTAATATTTTCCGAAGGTGTTAATATATAGCTACCGGTAAAAATTGTATGCATATAAAATAATCGATATTATTGAGGAGGTAATCATTATGTACGAAAACGTGGTTAAAAATGGTGGGAGGATTAATAGTGAATGGAGGATAAAGTTATCTATTGAAAATATGGAAATATGAAATAATTAAGTTCGAAAAATGGAACAAAAAGGTTGTTTATGAGGAATAATTATGTTAGTATGTAATCGGTTACACAAGGATTGGAGGGCAAAAACTTATGCTAGAAGTGTTAAAAGATTCTCTTCGTTATTTCAAGAAATATATACCGGTATTTTTCCTATGTGTGTTTCTAGGTTTAGGTATGACGATAACAATGATACTCGAACCGCAGGTTATTACGTTAATTGTAGACAGAGTAATAACGCCAGCACTGGGAGGAGAGTCTACCAGTGATTCGAGTGTTTTTCTGTTCTTGGTAAAGAATATTCCGGCAGATCATTATTGGCAAACCTTAGGCGTTCTCATTATGGTTTTTGTAGTACTTATCCTGATTTATTTTGTTACCTTCTACATTCGGTGGAATACCTCACATTATTTTGGTGTAAAGTGTGAAAATGCCATGCGAAGAGATGCAGTGAATAAAATTAACAGCGCCAGCAGTACGATTATCAATCAATATACCTCGGGAGAGCTGCTAACGATATCAAATTCAGATCCGCAACAGGTGAAAGATATTTACATGATGTATCTTCCCTTTAGTATTGAACCTATCATCTACATATCTTTGGCAGTGTATACCGTATCCAGAATGAATCTTACGCTGGCGGTATTTCCAATCGTTACAGGTGTATTTTACCTGCTGGTAACCAGAAGATACATTAGAGAAACCCGTCACATGTATAACGATATTCGAAATACTAACGTAGACTTAAATACTGAAACGCAGGAAAGTATTTATGGAATACGTACAATAAAGGCATATGCCAAGGAAGAATTTCAGGCTGAGAAGTTCAACTTAAGAAGTGAAGAGGTAAGGAAAGCACTTTTTCGCTTTGGTGATTTCCGCGCCTGGTATAACCTGATTTATGGAGGTATACAAAATGTTCTGTATATCATCAGTATTATTCTAGGTATCACCCTGGCAGTTCATTTTAAGATGACGAATGGTGAGTTCACCAGCTTCCTGGCATATATGATGTCAATATCGGGTTACTTTATTGGCTTTACCTATCAATTGGGAGCATTGCAGAGCGGCGTTATCAGCGGTAAGCGCTTGTTTGATTTTCTGAATATGCCGGATCCTGTTGCTGAGAGTTACGGAGCAGGAACGGTTAGCAAGAAGCCTGCTATCGAACTCCAGGGCGTCGGTGTTACTGTGGATGGACACCAATTATTAAAGGATGTTAATCTGACGATACCTTATGGCGCAAAGATAGGTATCATGGGCTCCACCGGAAGCGGCAAATCTGTGCTTCTTAAAGCCCTGCAGACCTTGGTTGAAGTTACGGAAGGTGAGATAACCATAGACGGTAGGCAGTTCAAGGAATATAGCCGTTCGGAAATCATCAGATCTTATAGTTATGCAATGCAGGACGTTTTCCTTTTCTCCAATTCGATCGAAGCGAATATTGCACTATACAATCCAGATGTACCCTCGGAGGAAGTCGTAAAATATGCAAGCATAGCTGAAGTTAATGAATTTGCTTCCTCCTTCCCGGAAGGATATCAATCTCTGATTGGAGAAAAAGGCTTCGGCTTGTCCGGAGGACAGAAGCAAAGGGTTGCTATTGCGAGAGCCTTATTAAAGGATGCGCCTGTCATCGTTCTGGATGACTGCACCAGCGCTCTGGATATGGAGACAGAAAGTAAGATATTTAAGAATATGAAAAAGCATTGCAAAGAAAAGACCTTATTGGTTGCTACGCACCGTGCCAGTGCCATTAAAGATGCCGATGAAATATTGTTATTTGAGAACGGCAGCATTGTTGAAAGGGGCACTCACGAAGAATTAATGAAAATAAATGGAAGGTATGCAGATATCTATAACCTTCAGACAGGTGAGGAGGTATTTGTAAATGAGTAGAAATCTTTATTTTGAAGATGAAGTAGTTAAGAATAGTTTTAATTTCCATATGCTAGGGAAGCTGTTCTCTTATGCAAAGAAATATAAAAAGACTTATATTTTTGTAATTATATTGCTGGTTACCAACAGTATTCTTTCCTTAATTCCGGCTTCCCTGAATGCAAAGATTATTAACGATGTATTACCCTTTAACGGCAGGCTTCAGGACAATTACTTCAGAACAGCAGTGATTATTTTGTCCATATGGGCATCTATTTTGTGCTGTCAGATCATTACGAATTACTTTAGTACGAAGGTAACGACCCGCCTTGGCAATAGTATCGTATATGAAATCCGCCAGGATTTGTTCCGACATCTGATGAAGCTGGGCTTTGACTATTATGACAGCAGGCCTACCGGTAAAATCCTTGTCAGGATTACGAATTATACCAGTGAAATAGCGGATATCTTTGTCGGGCACCTGACTACGATCATAATTAATGTTCTTATGATGGTAGCATGTCTTATTAGTATCTGTTTCATGGATATCAGGCTTGCGGTTGTCGTAATACTGGCAGAAATTCCATTTTCCCTCATTGTATGGTTATTAGTGAGAGAATTGCAAAAAAGAGCAAGATTAACGAAAAATAAAGCAAGCAACAGAACTGCATTCGTTGCGGAGGATATTAACGGTATTGAAGTAATCAAAGCATTTAACAGAGAAAAGTTGAACGAGCAGATTCATGAGGAGCTTTCTACGAAGCATTTTCGTGCACATATGAGATTTACTAATGTGAATGAAGCTTTTTATCCGTTATCCCATGGTGTAATCCGAATTATCAGCAACATCCTGCTTTATACGGTAGCACTCGTCATTATTATTAAGAATCCTACCTCTTTAACCTTAGGTGTCTTGGTCAGCGTCACTACCTACATGCAGATGTTTGCGGAAGCATTATTCTCCCTTTGTCAGAGATTTCAGAATATTGCTACCTTAACTACCAACATGGAACGTATCTTTGAGGTACTGGAGACGGAACCGAAGGTAAAGGATTCGGAAGATGCCTATGAAATGCCGGAAATCAAGGGTAAAGTATCCTTAAGAAATGCCACCTTCTCTTATGATGGTACCAATTATATTCTGGAGAAGGTCAATCTGGAGGTGGAGTCGGGTGAAACGATAGCCATAGTAGGGCCAACCGGTGCAGGAAAGACGACCATCGTCAACCTGCTCAGCAGATTTTATAACCTCGATTCCGGAGAGATTCTCATTGACGGTCACAATATTAATCAGGTTACGTTAAAATCCTTACGCAGGCAGGTCGGTGTAATGATGCAGGATACCTTCCTGTTCAGCGGTGAAATCATTGAAAATATCCGGTTTTCCAAGCCGGAGGCAACGGATGAGGAATGTATCAATGCAGCCAAAAAGGTATACGCGGATGACTTTATACAGAAGCTTCCCGAGGGTTACCATACCAAAATTAAAAGTGCTGCCTCCGAACTGTCCAGCGGCGAGCGTCAGTTATTATCCTTTGCGCGCCTGGTATTAGCAGATCCAAAGATTATTATCTTAGATGAAGCAACCAGTAATATCGATACCCAGACGGAACGTAAGATACAGGCTATGATGGAGCATGTACTGAAAAACCGTACCAGCTTCATCATAGCTCATAGATTATCCACGATTAAAAATGCAGACCGAATTCTTTATATTGAGGATAAAAATATCGCAGAAAGCGGTAATCATGAAGAGTTAATGCAACTAAAAGGTAAATATTATGAGTTGGTAGCAAAACATTAATTCCCTAACCTGCTGTGGTGCGCTACCCCATATAGGAATTGTTATATTTCAATGTCCTATATAGGGGTAGCATATCAGTGTTATAAAATAACCAGCAGGTTAAATTTTATATCTTATTTCTTCCCCCAGGAAATAACAAGTCCTAAAAACTTTAATAAGCTGGCATCTGTATAATGTCTGTTTAGATGATTGCTGATGGCAGATTGTCGCTTAATATATGCTTCAGCCTCCGTTCTTGTCATTCCCCTGTTCATAAATAGAGCTATAGAGCCCTCAATCTCCTCTTCATTCGGTGTATGATCCCAGCCATTAATGTGAATAAAATCCTGAAGCAGGTTTTCATATTCCGGCTTTTGTGGATCGATAAACAACACTTTATCACTCACTCTGACATCGATATCATGGAGTCCAAATTCCTTCATATAAAGTGGAATACGAACACCGATGGCGTAATCCCGTCCCTGCTTCTCAAGCTCCGTTTTCCAGCTTTGGTGGTAATCAAAACCGGTACAGAGGTAATTATAATCCATTCCATCTATATACAATCCGTCATTCTCAAATTCTCGGTTCACCTCGATACAGATCACCAAACCACCAGTAGTTACGGATTCTGTCATCTTTTTTAATACTTCCTTAGGCTTTGACAGATGCCTAAGTACAGCCTGACTGATAACAATGTCGAACGTCTTGTCAGGCAAATAGCTATATAAATCACAATTGATAAATTCCGTCTTATATTCTGTATGACTAAAATAACAGCGAGCTTCTTCAATAAAATATAGATTAAGATCAATACCCGTATAGGAACTTCCAGGAGGCAATAAAGGCAGCAGCTTACTGCCCAAGAAGCCGGTACCACATCCAAAGTCAATGATATTTACCGGCTTATCCAGCTTCCAAACGGACTTCACGAGAAACTCCAGATAATCATCATTCCAAAACATAATTTTATTCTTACTCAGATAATTTGATTTGTGTCTCCAGAATTCTAAGGTATCTGTCTTACTTGATATGTATTCACGGTTTGGCAAAGGTTTCAGACCAAGTAATTCATCTACTGTTACACTAAAAAAGTCTGAAATGACAGGTAATAATGTAATGTCCGGCATATTAACCCCATTTTCCCATTTGCTGATGGATTGAAAAGATACGCCAATCTGATCGGCTAGGTCCTTTTGACTGATTCCCTGTTTCTTTCGCAATTCTTCTATCTTTAATTGGATATTCTTCATATACCGGCCTCCAATGCTTATATTTGAATAACCTGATTTTACCACGCGGTGAAAGAAAGATAAATAACGCTGTGAGAGATTGTATTCAACCTTGGGTTAACTTATTGGTAAAAACGAACTTAGGCAATATTGGGAGTACCATGAATTTACGATGGATAGCATTAATCATGAATGGTTACAATCAAATGTACCAATGGACAAAAGCGTCATGAAACAATTCCTAAAATCAATGCAAATTATTTCCAGAGAAAAGACTACAATCATGCATATCGAAAAGGTTTTGACTTTCGTGGCTGGATATTCAGAAAGTTTAAAGGAAAACTTATCGATGAACCTTCGAGAAGCTCCATCAAGAGCCTTATTAGGAAATACTCAACCATCATACTTAATGAAGGAAAAGTGAGTTCACAACAGATTTAATACAGAGACTAAATCAAGTAATTAGAGGTTGGACAATCTATCATAAACATACTGTAGCAAGTCAAACCTTCTCAATTATTTAACAATACACGTTATTACTTACTGAATCACTGGGCTAAACACCGTCACCCTAACAAGAATAGTATTGGCATGAAAAGAGCGGTAAGCGTTGGCTATTCATGACCGATGATCATACTCTCATCAACCTAAGGAGAATAGAAATCGTCAGACACCCAAAGTTGCAGATTTCAAAAAACCTTGAGATGAATTATCTACTATAGTACTTTGTTTCAATAACTTCTATAAAGATTTCAAATGATACGTTGGCGATTCTTAATTTCTTTCTGCCCGTTGCCACATTCATCCTACCGGAAGATTTAAAACGCAGGTACCTTGTCAGTAAGCTAACCGTCAGCCTTAACGTTTAAAATTTTCTAATAGAATGCATATGACACCCAGATCAGTTAGCTGTTATTATTAAGACAAGTATCACAAAACTTAAAAGATATGCCTACAGAATATTTTTAAATTAATATAAAAGTGATTATACAACAATTATGAAAGCCATCTTAATTTTTAATGATAGATCGAACATAATAGAAATCTCATAAAAGATAAATCCGACGTTCATGCATGAAAAATCGACGTTCATGCATTTGAATATTGTAATAACTGGTAATATATGATAAAAATTAATAAAATATGTAACGAACAGGAGGATTAATTATAAATTTAAAGTACATAAATAAAGATAAAACTTTAATTTTATGGAATAACAATATTTTGTATTCTGTAAATATAAACGATATTTATTTTTTCGAAAAGTTTGAAAGAAAAATTGAAATTGTATTAAAAGATAAAAGAATTTCTTTTTATGGATCTTTTATATCACTTGAGAAAATGTTAGATGAAAGAATTTTTATTAAATGTCATAAATCTTATATTGTTAATATTAGTAAAATACTTACTATATATAAAGATGAAATAACATTTAAAGATATTACCAATTTAATTTATATCAGTAATAACTATAAAAATATTCTAATGAACAAAATTATTAATATACGTTAATATTTATGATATATTAATAATGATATAAATAATTGTATATCATTACATATTGCAATATTATGTTAAATTATGTATAATATAGAACAAAAATAAGAGAGGTGAAAAATTTGGAGAAAAAGCACATAATTAATGCTATATTTATAATTATTCAGCTTGCATTTTTATATGGTTTAGTTAAGTTAGTAATGTTTGTAGTGAAGTATACACCCGATACACGAGTTATAAGTTTTATAGTATTTATTATTTCGTTTATAATTGAAATAATATGTTACAATATAATAGAGCATTTTAGAAAGAAAGTTTTAAAAAAATAAATCAATTATAATTATATACTATAATACTGGAGAGTCAAAAGTTTTTAACCCTAAGAAGCCTGCAAATCTTTTGTAATATCAGGCTTTTCCTGCTTCTCCAGAATAAATCGTGTTATGCTTAAATCAGGCCTTTTAGCCATAATGCGAAAAATATTTTGTCGTAA
>DATMUM010000238.1:0-13536 GCA_035564175.1 Mobilitalea sp. | reverse complement strand
AATCGAGCGGATCTATAAATATTTTGATGAAATAAATGTAGATCCAATTGTATATCATTGGACATACAAAATGGATGAAATAAAAGATGAAAACGCAACAAGTATTTAACTATCAATTATTAATTATCTGATGTACTAGTAAATGTTTATACAGATGATGGAATTTTTATTATGTGAAATCATAGCATAAATCATCCTATATTACAAGACGGTTATAAAAATGTTCCATCGAGTGAGTCGTCTAAACGAGTTGACATAAGGAAATACTTATAATATAATTATTAAATGCAAATGAATTGCAATAGAGGAGATTATTATGTTGAAGAAATTAATGCTCTTGCTGGGTTCAATGGCAGCTGTTGCCCTGGTAGGGGCCATAATTATTATTATAGCCAATCAGAAACCTACAGAAGTAGTCACAACAGAAAATAAACCATTTAAAGTTGTCACGTCCTTTTATCCGGTATATCTGATAGGTATAAATATTGCTAACGGGGCAGAAGGGATTGAGGTGAAAAGCCTTACTGACATGAATACAGGCTGTCTGCATGATTACCAGCTGACAACGGAGGATATGAAATCAATCACTGATGCGGATGTTCTCATCATCAATGGCGGAGGTATGGAAAGCTTTCTCGATGACATAAAAGCGAATTATCCAAATCTTACGATAATTGATGCCAGTCAGGGTATTCAAATGCTGCCTTATGATACGAGTAATACAGGGGCGGCCTTAAATCTAGATATTTTAAAGAATAATAAGGAACAAATATTAAGTAAGTATAATGCGCATGTCTGGCTAAATCCAACACTATATATAAAACAGATTGAAAATGTAAGAGATGGTATTATTAGTTATATTAACTCATTAGATAATCAAAATAATACCTACACAACGACGCTTACTCAAAAATTAGAAACAAATGCACAGGACTACATCAATTCAGTACAACAAATAGAAGACTTATATGAAAAAGAAGGACAAGCGATAGCGGGAAAAAGTACGTCCCAAGAAGGACAAACGATAACGGGAAATAGTACGTCACAAGAAGGACAAACCATAGCAGAAAAAAGTATGTCCCAGAAAGGAGCTCAGGCGGTCATTTTCCATGACTCTTTTGCCTACATTGCAGATAAGCTGGGAATAAAGGTTGCATTTACAGTTCCTCTTGATTCAGATACTGCTTTAAGTGCCGGTGACATTGCTGTCATTATCGATGAAGTCAAGAAGGAACAGATAAAGTATCTATTTACAGAGCAGCAGTTCAGCGACTCCATCGCAAAACGGATTGAGGCAGAAACTGCTGCAAAGGTATATGTCATAGATTCTGTGGTGACTGGTGATGGTTCAAAGGATTCCTATATCAATGCCATGAAGAAGAATCTAAAGGTTATTTCAGACGCTTTACAATAAATAAGGTTTACATTTGCATCATATGCGAGATGCATCTTCACAAAGTGGATTAATAAATATATAATTCACTTCTATAAAGAACTCCAAAATGAATTTCAATGGAAATTCATTTTGAACTTCTTTCAGGTTTTGTGCCGGCGCGAAACAGCGGAATGAACGTAAGAGTGAAAACAGTCCCGTAAAGTTCATACAAGCCAAGAACTATTATCACACCTAGAACTTATGCATGCGAGCAAGTCGCATGCATGGATGTTAATATAAAATCATGATATTTCATACAGCAAATTTGTACCAACGTTTAATAGCGAGGCATTTCGGCAGAATGGAGAGGTTATATGGTAAAAGTAAATAGATCCATAGGTAGAATAAAGTCGGCAAAGCTCCAGGGGGAAGCCTGTGGCTTGCACTGTATCCAAGTCAAGAATATCAGTGTAAGAGATGGTGCAAATGTTATTATCGAAGATATTAATCTGCATATCCACTGCGGTAAAATTACAGTAATCATTGGAAAAAACGGTGCCGGTAAATCAACCCTGATCAAAACAATTCTTGGTGAAATAAAGCACGATGGCACAATTGAATTCAATGATTTAAAAAATCAAACACTAGAAAATCTGAAGATAGGATATGTCCCTCAATACATTAATCTGGAAAAAAATAATCCCATGAGTGTATATGATTTATTTGCGAGCTTTATCAGTAATTCACCGGTTTTTCTGCGGAAAAATCGGAAAATAAAGCAGCAGGTGCTGGAGCAATTAAGTGTCTTTGAAGCTCAGGATTTAATTGATAAAAGAGCATGCGATCTGTCCGGCGGTGAATTGCAGAGGGTGCTGTTATCCATAGCAATCACTCCTGTTCCTAACCTTTTGTTATTGGATGAACCGGTATCCGGTATTGATAAGGTGGGAATACAGCTTTTTTATCACAACATCAGTAAATTAAAAAGTAACTTCGATTTAGCTATGATTATAGTATCCCATGATTTTGATTTTGTAAGAGAATATGCGGATCATGTTATTTTATTAGATAAAACAATTGTAAAAGAGGGAACTCCCGACGAAGTCCTGGATAGCGAGGAATTTCATAGAGTATTTGGATAATGAATGAAGGCGATTGCATAATCGGAAGACAGGAGATAAATCTTATGGAAATACTATATAAAATAATAGAAACACTTCTGCCATTTTCCTGGGTGGAATATGATTTTATGAAGAATGCTTTGCTTGCCATGCTTATTATAACTCCGCTTTTTGGAGTTCTAGGTACGATGATTGTCAATAATCGAATGGCCTTTTTCTCCGATGCATTAGGGCATTCTGCTTTGACTGGTGTTGCAATCGGAACTTTATTTGGAATGGTTAATATTAATCTATCTATGTTAATCTTTGCAGTTCTGTTTGCATTATTTCTTAATAAGATCAAACGTAAGAAAACTGTGTCTACGGATACGGTAATTTCAGTATTTGCATCCTTAAGTATGGCCATCGGTTTGGTAATTCTATCGAGAGGGGGCAATTTTGCCAAATATTCTGCGCTTTTGGTAGGAGATATCTTAAGCATCAAATTCAACGAAGTAGGGATGTTATTTGTTATTCTAGTAATTACCTTTGTGTTCTGGTTGTTGGGCTTTAACAAATTATATGCAATCAGTGTGAACGAATCGCTGGCAAAAAGCAAGAATATCAATATAAATCTGATGGAGGATTTATTCAGTGTTTTAATCGCCATCATAGTCATGTCTTCCGTTAAATGGGTTGGTATTCTTATTATAAATGCCTTATTAATACTTCCGGCAGCTGCAAGCAGGAATATGTCTTCCAATGTTAGGGAGTATCATTTGTTCTCTATTTTAATATCGTTATTCTCTGGAATTACTGGATTAATAATTTCATATTATATAGGAACCGCAACGGGCCCAACCATTGTAATCATTGCAGCTATTATGTTTTTTATTACCTTTCTTATGTCCCAGGTATTAAAACAGAAATCATAAGTTGATTACTTAAGAAATGTATTTTTAAGAAAGCGCGGAAATAGATAATGGTAAAGCATCTTGAGTAGTTACTTATGGGATGCGAAAATTTGAGATAAAAGCGAAAGACTTAAGGTTGAGAACTTGACTAAAGCTAATTAAAGATAAAACTAAAGACAAAAATTGAAGTGTGAAGCTTATAACAATATACTAAAGAAAATATTCACTAAATAATAACTTTAGATAATAATTTATTAAATTTAGCAATGTTAAGGAAACCTTATATTCTTTATTGTAATCTAGATAAAATAATCTATTTTCAAAATTGGAAAAATTGGGTATAATGTACACGAGAAAGCAAAGCGTTCATGTTATCAAAAGCTTCTCATATACTAGCATAGGAAGCAATAGAAGCTTGAAAGCTTAGTATTCAAGTTATTAATGGTGCTCGTGTACTGGAATAGGAAGTAGTATAAAACTGAAGATTTCGCTTTAAATTTAAAATACTTCTCGTATAATGGCGTGGGAAACAGCTTAGACCGGAAGGTTTCGATTTTGAATTATTAAATGCTTCTCATATAATAGCATGGAAACAACCTAAACTTGAAACTTTCGCTTTCTAGCTATGAAACTAGCTTCTCAAGTACATGGTATATGCAGCCAATTGCTCCAAAATCATCTTAGTGAAGGAGGAACATATGAAATATACAAAGCTGATCACTTATATAAAGATCTTCCTCAATTATATATTTATCATATTAGTGGCATTATTCTTATTGTTTGTCCTTCCGAAATTGATAGGCTTCTTTTTGCCTTTTGTCATCGGTTTGGTTGTCGCTATGATTGCTAATCCATTAGTGCATTTTCTTGAAAAGAAGGTGAAGCTGTTACGAAAGCACAGTTCTGCAATTATAATTGTTCTTGTAATCGTAGTAATTGTCGGGGCAGCGGCACTTTTGATAGCCGTTCTGGTAAGAGAAATAAAAGGTTTGATGAATAATTTACCTGCGATGATTTATACAGCCAAGCAGCAGATTAATGATGCAACATTATATATTAATAAATTAACGGCACCTTTACCGGATAATATAAAGACAGCAATTGATAATGCTATAACCGGGATAGAAGATTCGATTACCGAGTATGTTAATAATAAGCAGCCGCTTACGATGAGTAAAGCAGGGAGTTTTGTAGGAAATGTTGCAGAAGGCTTTCTTGGTGTGATTGTTACCATCCTTTCCGCTTATTTCTTTGCTGCAGGTAGGGATGAACTGGTTGGAGGCCTGAAAAGAATATTACCTGACTCGGCTATTAATTATTGGCGATTGATCTATGATAATTTTAAAGCGGCTTTCGGAGGTTATTTCAAAGCACAATTTAAGATAATGTTAGTCCTGACTGTGATTATGTTCATCGGATTTGAAATACTGAAGGTAAATTATTCCTTCCTATTCGCCTTAGGAATAGCGTTCATAGATTTGCTTCCTGTATTTGGTACCGGTGCAATCTTATGGCCCTGGGCCATCATTGACATGATTAACGGTAATTATGTTGAGGCAATCGGACTTGCTGTGATTTACCTGATCTGTCAGATTGTAAAACAGGTTTTGCAGCCGAAAATGGTGGGAGACAGTATAGGACTTCACCCGCTTGCTACCTTAATTTTCATGTTTATCGGCTACAAATTATATGGAGTTTTTGGAATGATTATTGGTATTCCCATCGGTATGGTTCTCGTAAATTTATATCGAATCGGAATGTTTGACCGGCTAATTAAGGGCTTTCAGATTATTGCCCATGATCTAAATGAATTTAGAAAGTTCTAATTTGTAATTATAATACAAAAGTTTTATATACAAACAAGTTAAACAGTGTTAATATAATCTGTATATTTATAAGTACACGTAAGATACCATTATATTAACTGAGGAGTATATGTATGAATAGTAACAGAATTGAAATAGGAACCGAAGCAGTTATTTCTGCAGATGAAATTAAGTTGATTCTTGATAGATATCGTATAGGAAAAAAGCCATTGGCTAAGCTTCTTGGTTGGGGAGAGACAACTATTATCCGTTATATGGAAGGCGATGTTCCGACGAATGAATATTCCAACAAGCTGAGAGCGATTCTAGACGATCCGGAATACTACTATGATCTTTTGATCAAGAGAAAAGACTGTCTTACCGGTGTAGCCTTTAAGAAAAGTAAAAAAGCTGTAATGTCAAAAATTATGGGCTCAAAGATTTATGCCATTGCATATTATATTGTCAATAAGAGCTGCGCAGAAATGTGTGCCAGCTATATACAATACCTACTGTATTATTCACAGGTTTTTTCCCTTGCATTGTATGATAAGGAGCTATTTCAGGAGGACTGCGGTGTTAACAATGAAAATATGCCTTATCTGAAGCTTTATGATGGCATGAGACGCAGTGGCATTCATACCTTGGAGGGCGGAGAGGAGTATCTTACTGCAGAAGAAATCGAATTGGTTAACTCCGTCACGGACAGCTTTCTCTGGTATGGGCCAAAGGCATTGAATGTGATGGTTAATTATGAAAAATCAATGATAAAGATATCCAGGGATAAATTTAATAATAAGATTATATCCAAGGACACACTGAAAACATATTTTAAAGATATCCTGAATCAATACCAAATTAAGAGTGTAAACGATATCTACAAATATCCGGAGCAACGCATTATGGATATCAGGGAAATGAATAAAATATAATACTTATTCAACCGATGAGCCTGCCGTTTGGCAGGCTTATTGATTTTTAGAGTCATAGGTTACTCCATGTATTCCTGTGACATAAAAGCTTTCCAGGTAAGGTGTGCACAAGGGTAAAACGTAAATTAGCATTTACATAAGGGATTTTACCGGCTATGGCAAATGTACTGGATATGAGAGTCTACATTCTGAATTTTCCCGGTGCTAACAAAGCAATATTCATTGCCTTTCTGTATTGTTCATAAAACAGATTTAATTTTTCCTAGAATTTATTACCTTTCCATATTGTTCAATAGTATAATTTTATCTCTTTGTAAATCGTATCTCATTCATTATGCTTTCCAAAAGAATATCACAATAAGAAAAAGTTATTAAAATAACAGGGATTAATATAACAGGGATTAATATAAGAGCTTCACAGTCTAAAGTGTTTTACAAAAAAACAGGAAACAAATTTGTATAAATATTACAAAATTGCTTCCTGTTAATGTATAAATATTAATTGCTTTGCTTATTTCTGCGATCTCTCATACGTAAGGTACTGTCAAGTATCTTCTTTCTGATACGTAAGCTTAAGGGTGTTACTTCCAGTAATTCATCTGTTTCAATAAATTCCAGAGCCTGCTCAAGACTCAGAACTCTGGGAGGAGTAAGCTTAAGTGCATCATCTGCTCCGGAGGAACGCGTATTTGTCAACTGCTTACGCTTGCAGACATTTACTTCGATATCCTCTGCCTTGGGATTTTGTCCGACAACCATTCCGGAATATACTCTAACGCCAGGACCAATGAAAAGAATACCACGTTCCTGAGCGTTATATAATCCATAAGTGATACTTTCACCGGTTTCAAAGGCGATTAAGCTTCCTGTCTTACGATACTGGATATCACCTTTATAAGGACCGTAGCCATCGAATAAGGTATTGATAATGCCGGTTCCTTTCGTATCAGTAAGGAATTCACCGCGGTAACCGATCAAGCCTCGTGCGGGGATGGAAAACTCGATACGGGTATGGCCGTTGCCGGAGGTATGCATATTAATCATTTCACCTTTACGCTGACCCATCTTCTCAATGATAATGCCAGAATATTCATCCGGTACATCAATCATGGCATGCTCCATCGGCTCCAGCTTCTTGCCGTTCTCATCTGTCCTATATAATACTTCGGCCTTACTAACGGAAAATTCAAAGCCTTCCCGTCTCATATTCTCAATCAGTACGGATAGGTGAAGCTCACCTCTTCCGGATACCTTAAAGCTTTCGGTTGTTTCTGTTTCCTCTACACGGAGGCTGACGTCAGTGTTAAGCTCACGGAACAATCTATCCCTTAAATGTCTTGAGGTAACAAATTTTCCTTCGGTTCCTGCTAAAGGACTGTCATTAACGTTAAAATACATTGCAATCGTTGGCTCGGAGATCTTCTGGAAGGGAATCGGCTCCGGGTTATCAACGGAACAGATGGTATCTCCGATATGGATATCTGCAATACCGGAAATAGCAACGATGGAACCGATGGTAGCTTCCGATACTTCCACTCTTTTCAATCCGTCAAACTCATAAAGCTTGCTGATCTTAACCTTGAAATTTGTGTCGGGCTCATGGGCATTTACTAAAACAGCATCCTGATTAACTCGGATAACACCGTTATCTACTTTACCGATACCGATTCTTCCTACATATTCATTGTAGTCAATCGTACTGATGAGTACCTGGGTACTCTTCTCCGGATCTCCTTCCGGAGCAGGAATATAATCTACAATGGTTTCAAATAAAGGTGTCATGTCAACAGCCTCTCCTTCGATTGTAAGGGAAGCGACACCCGCTTTTGCTGAAGCAAATACAAAAGGACAGTCAAGCTGTTCATCACTGGCATCCAATTCCAATAATAACTCTAATACCTCATCAACAACGTCAACCGGTCTTGCCTCCGGTCTGTCCATTTTATTAACACATACAATGACCGGCAGTGCGAGCTCCAGAGCCTTTTTTAATACAAATTTGGTTTGCGGCATAGGGCCTTCAAAAGCGTCAACCACCAAAACTACACCATTCACCATCTTTAATACACGTTCCACCTCACCACCGAAGTCAGCATGGCCTGGGGTATCTATAATATTAATCTTGGTTCCCTTGTACATGACAGCAGTATTCTTCGATAAAATTGTAATACCGCGTTCACGTTCAATTGCATTGGAATCCATGACTCTTTCTACAACTGCCTGGTTGGAACGAAATACACCGCTTTGCTTTAATAATTCATCAACCAGGGTAGTCTTACCGTGATCAACATGGGCGATGATGGCAATATTTCGTATATCCTCTCGTTTCATTTCTTTACCTCCATTCCGCCGCTTTGCGGCGGCACATAAAGCGAATTCTTTTGTTAATCCGCATAACTACCATCTGCGTGCTAAGCACAACTGATAACAGAAAAATATTTTTAAACAGCTTTTACATTGTATCACAACGTATCTTTAAAAAGCAACGTATGTTTGGGAAATATTCAATAAATATTTTAATGATAATTTGTATAAAATAACAAAATTTGTAAATAATAAGATGGAATGAATATTTTTACTTCTAAAATATGGAAATCAGCATATATTTAATCATAGGTGAATGACGCTGTCTTAAAAAAGAATAGCTTCGTGAAATTTGTTAAATTTCGATACCGCCAGCATCGAGACATGCATTTTATCATCGGGATTTGTAGGTTTCGGTTCTGGCAGACCGTATTGATTGAACTACACGTTATATTCAACTAAGCTGAGTAATTTACCCCACATTTTAGAGCAGATTGGCGTAATGAGGAACGCCGAGAAAGAAGGGAGAGGTACGATATGACCGATAAAGTATTTGATAACAATCAAGTAAGTATTGCAGGAGAGGTAATCAGTGATTTTACGTTCAGCCACGATGTGTTCGGTGAAGGATTCTATGTTCTGGAGGTAGTTGTAAGCCGGTTAAGCAATTCCTATGATATGATACCGGTAATGGTTTCTGAACGTCTCATTGATGTAAAACAGGATTATAAGAGTAAGTTTGTTGAGGTATTAGGACAGTTCAGGTCCTATAACCGCCATGAAGAAAGTAAGAATAAGCTGGTGCTTTCGGTCTTTGCAAGAGAAGTGAAGATGGTTGACGAATTGTCCGAAAATGCAAAACCGAATCACATTTTCTTAGATGGCTTTGTATGTAAGCCGCCGATTTATCGTAAAACACCGCTTGGCAGGGAGATTGCAGATGTTCTGCTGGCGGTAAACCGTCCGTATGGTAAATCAGATTATATTCCCTGCATCTGTTGGGGAAGAAATGCAAGATTTGCCGAGAGCTTTGCAGTAGGCGGTCATGTTCAGATCTGGGGCAGAATCCAGAGCCGTGAATATCAGAAAAAGGTAACTGATACGGATTTTGAGAAAAGAGTAGCTTATGAGGTATCCGTAAGTAAGCTCGAATATCTGGAGGAATATTAAGAGAGATCGTAATATTAAGGAAGATTATAATATTAAGAAAGATTATAATATTATGAAAGATTGTAAAATTACGAAAGATCTGTTTCAATACTTTGATCCATATATTTTATTTCTTGAGAAGGTTCCTATATACATTACAACGGACTGCTGTAAAATATCAGAGTATATTTTACAGCAGTCCGTTTATTATATTCTAGCCTATCAATTGAATATATTGCTTCTAGTCGGTCTATTGAACATTCAAGCCAGTCTATTGAATATTTTAGTTGACAGTATAATGCCCTCGGTGTTAATATGAGGTTACGAATATTGTGAAAATACATATTGCTTATGGTAGAGGTGCATTGTTTATAAGTAAACTGCTGGATATGTCAGACATAGAAGAACGCAGCGAAAGGAAACAGTGCCGAAGTGGTAATAAATCTGAATTATTACTGCTGGGTGTATGGTGAACAACCATGCAACTGTCATCAATTTTATTGATGGAGCGCTGCTAAAGGATATATCAACTGCAAGGACCGTGAAGGCATTATACTATCATGGAATCAATCAGTTATTCTTTAGTGTCGACTCGAGGGTCGGCTTTTTTTATTATAACAGGTAAGTTGGAGCTCCAATTTCACTTGTATGCCATGTTCATGCAATCACTGGTACACAATTCGTATTTTAAACCATTTAAGTGATACTATATATAATAAAGTAGGAGGAATAACGATGGCAGTATTCAAAGGAGCAGGGGTTGCGATTGTAACACCATTCACACAGAATAATGAGGTAGATTACGAAAAGCTTGGCGAATTGATTGAATATCAGATTGCAGAAAGTACGGACAGCATAATAATCTGCGGAACGACAGGAGAGGCTTCGACACTAACACATGAGGAACACCTGGAATGTATCCGCTATACGGTTAACAAGGTAGCTAAGAGAGTTCCGGTGATAGCAGGAACCGGCTCTAACGCTACAGATACAGCAATTTACTTATCGCAGGAAGCAGAGAAATATGGTGCGGATACACTTTTACTTGTTACTCCATATTACAATAAAGCAACCCAAAAGGGGCTGATTGCACATTTTACGGCGGTTGCTAATTCTGTTAAAATACCGGTTATACTATATAATGTTCCTGGCAGAACCGGCTGCAACATCTTGCCTCAGACCGTGGCTGCCATGTTCAAGAATGTAGAGAACATCGTAGGTATTAAGGAAGCAAGCGGAAATATCGCACAGGTAGCTGAGATTATGCAGCTTACGGATGGTAAGATCGAATTATATTCCGGTAATGACGATATGGTTGTGCCGGTGCTTTCCCTCGGCGGGCTCGGAGTAATCTCTGTATTATCGAATATTGCCCCGAGACAGACCCATGATATGGTAATGAAATTCTTTGAGGGTGATGTTGCAGGCAGCCGTGACCTTCAATTAAAACTGCTTCCGTTGATCAATGCATTGTTCTGTGAGGTTAACCCAATTCCGGTAAAGAAGGCAGTTAATCTGATGGGCTTTCATGTTGGTGCACTCAGAATGCCGCTGACAGAGCTGGAACCGGCCAATGCGGAGCGTTTATTAAAGGAAATGAATACTGCCGGCATTAAAACAGTATAAGGAATAATAAATCCAAAGATACAAGGAGGAAGCATATGACAAACATCATTTTACGTGGGTGTAACGGAAAGATGGGTCAAGTAATTACCGATATCGTAGATGCTGATGAAAAGGCAGTCATCGTTGCCGGTATTGATATTACTCAGAATAAGCTGAACAAATATCCGGTATATCAGAGCTTTACAAAATGTAACGTGAATGCTGATGTAATCATCGACTTTTCAGCACCGATCAACCTGGAGGAAATGCTGGAATTTGCATTGAAAAGAAAAACAGGTATTGTGCTTTGTACCACAGGTTTTTCGAAGGAACAGCTTGTGTTAATCGAAGAAGCTTCCCGGACAATACCAATGTTAAGATCAGCAAATATGTCAATGGGAATTAATCTGATTACGAAGCTTCTGAAGGAGGCAGCAGTTGTTCTTGCCGATGCAGGCTTCGACATCGAAATAGTAGAAAGACATCATAATAAGAAGGTAGATGCTCCCTCCGGTACAGCACTTGCTCTGGCAGATGCGATGAATGAGGCTTTGAATAATGAATATGCGTATCAATATGACCGCTCCCAAGAACGTGCCGTAAGAAGCAAAAAGGAAATCGGCATTTCTGCAGTCCGTGGTGGAACGATTGTTGGAGAGCATGAGGTAATATTTGCGGGAACGGATGAAGTAATTGAGATTAAGCATACCGCTTATTCAAAAGCTATCTTTGCCAAAGGCGCAGTACAGGCAGCTAAATTCCTGCCAGGGAAGCCTGCCGGTATGTATAAAATGAGTAATTTGATGGACTAATAATACAGGAATGGAAAAACGAGCCTGTGAGTGAAGGATCATGATATTCACTTATAGGCTCTTTTATTATTTAATGGATAAAGTTGTGAAGCTAAAGGACAAAATATATAAAACATGGTTTTTGTTCACAAAATTTTCGTATTCTTATTGTATCATTACAAGGAAAAGTACATTTGCCGTGCAGGATATTCACACGGAAAGAGCAAAAGACCTTTGGGATTATGCATTTATGCATATTTTATTCATGAAATGGACTGGCTTACTAATTCATCATGCCTGGGGGAAAGGAATTTTGCAGCATCAAAGTTTTTTATAATTAACAACAGGTATGGATGGAAAACGGAAGAAGGAACATCCCTACCAAAATGATAAGGAGGAAATGATTTTGATTGAGGTAAAAAATTTAGTGAAGCGTTACGGAAATCAAGCTGCCGTGGATAATCTGTCCTTTACCGTTGAAAAGGGGCAGGTTTTAGGCTTTCTTGGACCAAATGGTGCAGGTAAGACGACAACCATGAACATTATCACCGGTTATATTTCTGCAACACAAGGTACGGTTACGATTAACGGTCATGATGTATTCGAGGAGCCGGAAGAGGTTAAGAAAATGATCGGTTATCTGCCGGAATTCCCACCGCTGTATCCGGATATGACAGTAAGAGAATATCTTGCCTTTGTTGCTGAGCTGAAGAAGGTAAACAAAAACGAAAGAAAACAGATGATTGAAGACATAATGAATTCAACTAAAATTACTCCGATGGCGGATCGTCTGATTAAGCATTTATCCAAAGGTTATAAGCAAAGAGTAGGTCTGGCACAGGCAATTATGGGTTATCCAGAATTGATCATTCTTGACGAGCCGACCGTAGGTCTGGATCCGAAGCAGATCATCGAAATCAGAGATTTAATAAAGGAATTAAGCAAAAATCACACGGTAATCTTAAGCTCCCATATCATGCAGGAGGTTAGCGCTGTTTGTGATACTATCATGATTATTGATAGAGGAAAGCTGATTTTAAGCGATAAGCCTGAGAATCTGAGTGCCCGCCTGGGTGCTACCGGTGGCTTAAAGCTTGTGGTGAAGGGTAATAAGAAGACGGTTACCTCTGCACTTAGAAAAATCAGCCGCATAACCAAAATCGAAGAGCAGCCTTCATCAAAGCAGGATATCGTAGAGCTTACCGTTCACTATGCAGAGAAGGAAGATATCCGTGAGGAAGTATTCTATGCAATGTGTGAAACGAAAACACCGATCCTTGAGATGCAGTCTATCAGAATGAGTCTGGAGGATATCTTCCTTAAGGTTACAAGTCATACGGTTGCTGTTGATTATGAAGCTCAGCCGGAAATAACTGAAGTAACATCGGAAGAAACGACGATTAACGCTGAGGAGGGAAATTCAGATGCTGGCGATTTATAAAAAGGAGCTACGCTCCTATTTCAATTCGATGATCGGATATGTGTTTTTAGCATTATTCCTGGTTATCATCGGTATTTACTTTTTTGTAATGAATTTTATGTACGGTTACGCAGATTTTGA
>DATMUM010000237.1:0-3220 GCA_035564175.1 Mobilitalea sp. | reverse complement strand
ATATTTGTTATTGCTAGAGAGGGAGGTGTAGCAGTTGGATGTGGGGCCTTTCGAGAATTATCAAATGATATTGCCGAAATTAAACGAATGTATGCCAGAAAAAATCTTGCGGTATTGGTAACAAAATTCTTACCTATTTGGAAGAGCAGACTAAAGAATTGGGATACAATAGAATTGTCCTTGAGACACGTAAAATGTAATGAAAATGCGGTTATATTTTATTTAAATAATGTCTATCAAGTTATAAATAATTATGGTAAATATAAAATATATTAGAAGCAGTATGTTTTGGAAAAGATCTTTGATACAAACTAGAATAATTGTTTGAGGCTGCGTTTTTCATACTCTTTAATAAAAACTGCTTTATAAACCGCCATCCTATTGTTAATATCGTTATGTTATTAGCTGCTGTCATTTAACTATCATGATTAATGTTAACAATCATATTGGGGGGCGTTTTATAAAGCAAATTCTTATGATTTATGAAATCTTTTAGTAATGATTTCTTTTTATGATATCTATAAATATCTTGTATGATATCTTTATACTCATGGATATTTTTATATGACATCTTTTTCATTATAATATCTTTTCATTATGATGTCTTTTTCATTATGATATCTTTTAGTTCTGATTCAATCGGAATATATGGACAGACTGCTTTGCAAATCCATACTCAAAGGCAGATGTTCCAGGCTTAATTTCTTTTTCTGACGGAATAATTCTCTCAGGATGTACAAAATCATTCTCAGTACCCAGATCATACCCTTCTAATGTATATACCTTACCATGAGAAGCGTTAAAGTTCTTCAGCTCTATTGATGCTGTTCTGTCTTGATTAGAAACATTAACCACCTTTATTATCACATCCCCAGTGGCTTCTTCCCTACTGGCACAGTAATATAAAGGCTCCACCAGAACCGGTTTGCTTTCTGTTTTGTTATAGGCCTCCCCGTTGATGAAGGTCTGGATACCACGGTTATTAACCTTTAATTCCAGCTGGTATTCTACATTCTTCTCACAGCTGAACCGATACTGGCTTAAGACGGTATTTCGGCCATTGATATCTTCACCAATGATGCAGTCCTGATTCTGCCAGCCTCCGATTTCCCAAATCAGTTTATTTTGATGATCTTTTTTGCCAAATTGTATGGTGAAGCCTTTAAAGCCTTCTGTCTTTCTTGCCTTTAATCTTAGCGTGTAATTATTACAATCGACTTTATAAAGCTCCGCCTCTTTGTTCACTCTATGCAGCATAAAATCCGCAAATTTCAGATTTTCACCGGTATCTTCATTGATGAAAACCAAATCCGTAAAGTTAACTGTCGTATCATTGCTGGATATGATAATATCTCCGTTTAGCTTGTCGGGATCCTCGGTTATCATCACCGATTCCGGAACGTCTGTAGCATTGACATCAAGCAAATAATCTCCCTGATGATTCATAAACAGCTTCTGGACATAATAATTCGCTGTTCCATATACCTGATGGTTATTAAACCAGATCATGTCCGGTCTCCAGTTCACATAATCAGCATTGCAAAGCATGGGTGCATAGCAGGCAAGACTCACGGCGTGGGCATTTTTCTCAAGACCTATCATATAGGAGGCTTCAACCAATGCATTGTAATAGGTATTTCCCCAGGAGGCATACTCTCCCAGAAATACTTTCGGCTCATCTTTCCTGAAGCTATCATAACGATGGTGATTCGCCAGCATCCATTCCGGTGAAGTATAATAATGCTCATCTACAAGATCGGATTGATTTTCCCTGGCGGAATTCCAACCTCTGTCATATTCCCCTCCGGCGGAAAAAGGTCCGCTGGAATTGATAATATTAATCTTCGGATATTTCTCCCTGATTGCTTTATGTATCACAGCATAACGTTCAAAAAATTCTGTACCGACTTCTTCATTACCAATGGCAATGTACTCCAAGCCAAAGGGAGCAGCGTGTCCCAGCTCCGCTCTTTTCCTTCCCCAGGTCGTAGAGGTGTCTCCGTTGGCAAACTCAATCAGGTCAAGTGCATCATCAATCCAGGGCTGCAGCTCCTCTATGGTAACCGCTCTGGAATAATGGGGATTCCAACCAGCCGCAAGCACCGGCAGCGGTTTCGCACCGATATCTTCACCGAATTGGAAATATTCATAATAGCCAAGTCCCAGTGTCTGATTATAACCCCAATTGTTTCTTCTTGCCGGCCGGTCTTCCAAAGGCCCGATGGTATTCTTCCAAAAATATAAGGAATCCCTTACATCCGGATCCAATGCACCGTCATGAACAAGGCACCCTCCCGGGAATCTCATAAACTTCGGTTTTAGCTCTGCAAGCTTTTCTGCAATATCTCTGCGCAGACCATTTCTTCTTCCTTTAAATGTATTCTTCGGAAATAAAGAGACAAAATCAAAATAAACCCTGCCTCTACCGGATACTGTGAGCGCAAGCCTTCCGCTATAATCCGTACAGGGGGAGATAAATTCGAGCTCATATTTGATCCATTCCTTATTCAGTAAGATTTCCTGGGCAGTATAGATTTCTCCTTCTTTACTGCGAAATGAGATCTTGATAGGCGCAGCCAAGTCCTGTTCCCGCTTCGCATAACAAGTAAAATAATAAGATTCGCTCTTCTGAAATGGTATTCCTGTATTATAGCCCAGGTTCTGTACTCCTACATCACTGCCCGGAACCATGACATCCACTGCAAGGTAATGAGGGTTCTTATTGCTTACAGGGTTTCCTGTCATCGCAAACACTCTTGCCTCTCCATCTCTTTCGATTTTCTCCCAGGCGGTAAGAGGATGATACTGTTCATTATCTATACTGGCGAACTCGAAGGATCTGTTTTGCACCAATTCAGCATAAAGTCCTCCGTCGGCTGCATGGTTGATATCCTCAAAAAATATTCCATATAAATCTCCTAGGTTCTCTTTTGTTTTTAATGCATCTACTGTAATTCTCATGTTAGCCTCCCTGCTGCCATCAGACAGCTTCATTAACATAACTCCATCATTGATTCGATATTAAATTGATGTAAAATACTATAGCTTAGTAGCTGTATTGTATATCACTTAAAAAATATAAATTGTTTCAGCACTAAATACAATAGAACATAATACTACGAAACTGACATATCTTGCTTTTTATAGGTTCTGAGGCAATTATCATAGTTACAACGGGTAGGACCTAACGAACTGATAGTATAGGCAGGTGAAATTTCAC
>DATMUM010000236.1:0-21168 GCA_035564175.1 Mobilitalea sp. | reverse complement strand
GTTTTAGCCTATTAAAATACGCCTAAAATTCATTGTTTTATATCAATTCAGGAACTAATCTGATAATTGAACTATTTTCTCTCCTTATATAGAGGAAAGTTATCCACATCTCAGGTGAAAATCATTTAACAATTACCTAATCATCAATTACTATAATTCCAGTGTTATCCTCCTGCACGCATATCGTTTTGACTGATTTAAGCATAAAACTAGAAACTTTTTTACGCATGCAAAGCGTTTTAACTGATTTTAGCGTAGAACTAGAAACCCTTATTACGCATGCAAAGCGTTTTAATTGATTTTAGTGTAAAACTAGAAACCCTTATTACGCATGCAAAGCGTTTAACTGATTTTAGCGTAGAACTAGAAACCCTTATTACGCATGCAAAGCGTTTTAACCGATTTTAGCGTAAAATTATAAACCCTTATTACATACGATTTTTTGTAATAAGAGCATAACTCTATATGCAGGAATTTTACTTATGAATTCTCAGCGCAACCAAGCTTCGGTTGATGAACGAAGTCTTAGTTGTTCCTAATTCATTCCTTGGTTATGACGCTTTTGTTTCATAGTTACCTATTGTTTTTTCGTCATATTACATGCCCAAGTACACGAGAGAGCATCCGCCGAATATTTC
This sequence comes from Mobilitalea sp., assembly GCA_035564175.1. Taxonomy (GTDB): domain Bacteria; phylum Bacillota; class Clostridia; order Lachnospirales; family Lachnospiraceae; genus Mobilitalea. Next base: position 20,530 of record DATMUM010000236.1, on the reverse strand, counting down.
GCTAACTCTCTACCTCGTCAACCTCTAAGTTACATCCCCAATAGAGGTACATGGCGCTAATTTAAACATTTCTGTTAGAAAGATCCTGGGTTAATCTTGTTGATAGTTACAAATTACTGCAATTCTTGTTCTTCATCCTTATTCTATGCACTTCACCTCCTAATGTCACATGATACGCAACCATTCAGTCACTATAACACAAAATATTACATGATATTTTATTCTATGCATATCGTAAATTTTCGTGTCACCGACATGGTAACATAACCTGCAGGATTAGTCAATCCAAAGAGGGTCGTTTTGACAAATCTATCACAATTGAAAAAAACTGCAGCGGGCAGATTGCCCTAATTCAGGGCAGTTCCTTCACTGCAGTCTCATATTTATTTACTTTTATAAAATCCTTTCACTTCATTGAAATATTTTGATAAAGCCGACTGATTGTTCAGCCGCTTAACCCCATCCACCATCCTGGCAACAAAGGTCTCCAGCTTCTGGGTATATTCATCCCTGGAAATCTGTCCCTCGGATACATAAGTCAGTCCCTTCTCCCAGCTTGCTGTCAGCTCTGCATTCAGCAGGGATTTGATGGATGTATTCACAACGTCATAAATCAATTCACCTAACAAGGTCGGTGTTATGATCTGCGTTTTCTTGTTCAGGTTAAGATATGTGATATTAACCAGCTTGTTCAAAATCTCGGCACGTGTTGCACTGGTGCCAATTCCGCTGCCCTTAATCTGGGCACGGAGCTCTTCATCTTCGATTAACTGACCGGCATTCTCCATTGCCAGAATTAACGCACCGGAGTTATAACGTTTCGGGGGTGCAGTTTCTCCCTCTTTGATGATAAGCTGTTTTACCGGAAGCTTCATGCCTTTTTTCAGGTTATTCACAATCTGTAATAAAGCCTGATCCGAGTTTTCTTCCTCCTGATTGTTACCGTCTTCGGAATTGGATTCCGAACTTGTTCCTTTCTTCGAGGTGGGGGTATCAGCTTTGTCATAAGCACTTCCACCCAGTACCTTCAGGTATCCCTCTTTCTCCAGTACCCGGAAGGAAGCAAAGAAGCTCTCTCCCTTAATCTTAGCAACGACGCTTACCTTGCGGTATTCAGCGGCGGGATAGAATATACTTAAGAAACGTTTTACGATTGTTTCATATACCTTTAAAGCCGTGTGGGAAAGTGATCCCAGGGCATTCAATCCCTGCCCTGTAGGGATGATTGCGTAGTGATCCGTAATCTGGCTGTCGTTGACGTATCTTGTCTTTGCAATATTCTTATAGGTACCCTGTTCCAGAACCTCATTCACGAAGCCTGTAAACTGGTTCAAACCCTGAAGCCCCTTAATATTCTTATATATTTCCTTGGATACTGCTGTTGATAATACTCTCGCATCGGTTCTTGGGTATGTTACGAGCTTCTTCTCATACAGCTCCTGAGTAATCTTTAAGGTTTCATCGGGGCTGATCTTAAAAAACCGGGCGCAGTCATTCTGTAGCTCTGCCAGGTTATATAATAACGGAGGATTTTTGGTTTCTTTCTTCTTCTCCACCAGGCTGATTTCGGCTAGAAGCTGTTCCGGTACGTTGGGGTCCGGCTGTGCGTTCCAGCTTCCGTCATCATTCATGGCCGGGAAATCATCAACAAGGTCTTTAATCATTTTAACTGCTGATGTTTTTTCTGAGAAGCCATTTTCCTTATATAATAAGGGGGAATTAAAATACTTTGAACTTTCTACGGCACGAAACTCTGCCATAAATTCCTTATCCTCAGCCTGCAGTCCGCTCATAATCCGGTAAAAGGGAGTTTTCACGAAGCTTCGCACTTCTCTCTCCCTTCGTACAACCATACCAAGAACGCAGGTCATAACACGTCCGACGGAGATAGCGTTCCATTTTTCCGAGTTCAGGAGCTTCTGAACCTCTGAGCCATACTTTAATGTAAGTATGCGGGAAAAATTGATACCCATCAGGTAATCTTCCTGTGCCCGAAGGTAAGCTGCATCGGATAAATTATCATATTCCGATAAGGGCTTAGCCTCCCTGATGCCTCTGAGAATCTCTTCTTCCGTCTGGGAATCAATCCAGACACGTCTGCGGCTCTTTGCCTTTGGAACCTTTGCTTCCTGATCCACCAGACGATATATGTATTCTCCTTCCCGACCGGAGTCAGTGCATACATAAATCATATCCACATCCTTACGGGTTAAAAGTTCTTTTACTATATGAAATTGCTTCTTCACATTCCCAATTACTTCATATTTATATTCCTTCGGAAGAAACGGCAGGGTTTCCATACTCCATTTTTTAAGAGCTGGATTATATTCCTCCGGATAACTCATGGTAATCAGATGACCCACGCACCAGGTTACAATAGCATCCTCCGACTCAATAAACCCATCCTGTTTTCTTCCTGTTATCTTAAGTGCTTTGGCAAACTCTGCCGCAACACTCGGTTTTTCTGCAATATATAAACTTTTCGACATCGTTTCCCAACTTTCTGAATTGTTGAAGATATGATAAAATATCATCGCAGATGGGTAACCTATCATATAACGATATATTGCTTCCAACTGGCATAAACTGCCAGACGCCATCTGCTCATCTTAGAGATTATACCATACAGGGTAAGCAAAGGGAAAGGAAAAGATACGAAATTCAAAGAACGGTGAAAAGAACTTCGTTCCCTCACCTGCTTTTCATGTCTGCCAGTGCTTGTGAGCCCGAGAACGCATTCGAAAACGCTTGAATTATCATATACAATCGTTTACAATAAAATCTAGTAATAATAACTACTTCGTAACTACTAAAGGGGGAGCTTTATGAAAGAATATCAAATATTTGCTGATTCATCCTGTGATTTACCGGAAAGCCTGCTGGAAGAGCATGACATCAGGTTAATTCCCTTCTATGTTACCTTTGATCAGGATATTTATTATAAAGAAAATGTTGAGATTTCGAATGAGGAATTCTATGAAAAGCTAAACTCCAAGAATGTATTTTCAGCCACATCTCTTCCTTCCGTTCAAGATTATATTACCCAGTTCAAAACAGCATTAAGGATTGGACAAGATGTCCTCTGTTTATGCCTCACCCAAACCTTCAGCGGTTCATATCAATCCGCCGTTAATGCGAAACAGATATTAGAGGAGCAATATCCTGAGGCAAATATACAGATTATCGATAGTAATCAGGCTACTGCCGGAGAAGGCATATTATTATTACAGCTTGCATATATGAAAGAAGCAGGTCTTGCCCTGAAACAGGTTATCGAAAAGTTTACTCTGTTAAAAGCAACTGCACGAATCATGTTCACGGTTGATACATTAGATTATCTCTCCAAGGGAAGGCGTATCGGGAAGGCTGCCACATTAGCCGGCAATATGCTGGATCTTAAGCCGCTGATCCAACTAAAGGGTGCTGAGCTCATCCCCTACTCCAACATCAGAGGACGCAAGAAATCCCTTGAAAAGCTGATATCCATGATGGAAGAATATTTTCATGAAACCGGTGAAAAGAAAGAGGAATATGATTTCTGCATCGCCAATGCCACTACACCGGTGGATGCGAAGTATATCCAGGAGCGGGTAGAGCGATTCCTTGGTCGAAAGATTACGTATCCTGTTTTTCAAATAGGCGTTACGGTTGGTACTTATACTGGACCTGGAGGAATAGGTATCTGTTTTGTAAAAAAATATGATCGGATATAGAAGGAGGAAATAACATGTCACCGAAAAAAGTCTATTACGAAAATCTAGCTGACAGTATTATTGAGAAATTCAATACGCGTGGAATTGAAGGCTATTATTGCGATAATGCCGAGGAAGCTCTTCTGACTGCCAAGAGATTCCTGACTCCCGGCTGCTCCATCTCCTGGGGTGGTTCCCAGACGCTTAGTGAGATTGGGCTGCTTGATGAGCTTCAGGCTTCCGACTACATACTGTATAATCGTTATGCTGCCAAAACACCGGAAGAGAAAACAATCATGTACAGTAAAATAGTTAATGCAGATTATTTTTTTATGAGTTCGAATGCCATCACGCTGGATGGCCAACTGGTGAATATTGACGGTGGAGGTAATCGTGTAGCCTGCCTCATCTATGGCCCCAAAAATGTCATTATTATTGCCGGTATGAATAAAATAGTTACCGATGTAACAACCGGCATGGAGCGTGTTCGTAATATGGCAACTCCCCCGAATTGTGTAAGACTTGGTGCCAAGACCCCCTGTGCTGAAATCGGAAGATGCGCAAACTGTCTGGTAGATGACTGCATCTGCTGTGAAATCGTAATTACCAGAAAATCAAAAATACCGGGACGAATAAAAGTCATTCTGGTTGGTGAAGAATTAGGTTATTAGAGAAAGTGAGGTAGGAACTATGTCAGGAAAAGATTGCTGTTCTAATGATGAATGCCGTAATGTGAATGTGAATGTTAACGTGGATGTACCGAAAATCGTGAAATACTCCTGTATTACAGGAATTTTAATCGTAGGAATCATCTTTGGATCCAAGTGTTTCGGCAAGATGCTGGAAAAAGGCTATTTTGATCAGTTAGACAAATAATTTGGCATAACCTTCCGGTGAAACACTTTCCCGGAAGGTTTTTTTTAATTTTAATCTTGGTCAAGTATTCTAGGTCTAATTATTCTCGGCCTAATTATTCTTGGTATGATTTTTCTAGAAATATAAGGATAGCTTAATCCAACCACTATCATAATAAAACCAATAACTGCCAATAGCTTTTTCTCCTGATAACTTCCATAGATCATGGAAAACGGGTAAAAATCCTTTAACAACTTTTGCCCGCCGCCAATAGCCATGATATAATACATCATAGGAAGCAGATAAGCAATGGCAATCTGGTCAAAAAGGCTGTAGGCGCATAACCCCATGCCTCCGAGGAAAAGAGCCTCTGCCAAGGTACCCAGGAAAAATTCCCATTCAGGAAATATACACTGATTGTTTTTTAATATCAAGATATAACTGCCTATCAGTATGGCAAGACATATACCAGCTTCCAATATTCTTATGAGATATACAGCAGTAGCCGAAGTATACTTTGCTTCTACCAGATCCCGGATATCCTTATTCTGCTCCGGCAGGAAAATAGGTGTCAGCAATACGATTCCCAGTAAAGCCACATACATTTCCAAAACCTTAGCCGTACTGACAGAATCCAGATTCTCAACACCTAAAATTAAGGGTGAGATGCATAACATCATGATTGCTATGAATATATGAGGGACTAGGTTAAACTTTAGATTCACTGTTCCGATTTGAATGTATCTTTCCAATTCTAAGCCTCCCTCTTCGCTTCATTTCATATACCATTACAGCTGACAAGGCTAAGATAACTGCGATGGCTTCATAAGTAAGCCTATTGGTAACCAGTACATGAAAATTATCATGGAATACTTGATAAAATCCCGTTGAATTATGACGTGGCATCATATTCCAGCCGTAATCTCCTACCATGTTGGCTGCACCCATAAAGAGATTGATAAACCACCAAATGCCTTGAATTATAATCGCAATCGCGGTATCTGTCACTTCTGTTAGTAATACTCCCACAGATAAAGATATCATCACGGTTGGCAAGAGCCAGCCAAGAATGTATTTAATAAATGCGAAATAATCAACAGCGATACCTTCACTTGCACTAAAATAGAGGCATTCAACAGTAGGTATTATGGAAATTAACAGGATTGGAATTAACAGCATGACGAGCATCGCAAGGTATCTTGACATAACAATATGGAATGAAGATGCCTTTCTGGAATAAATGACTTCACTGGCTCTTGCCCTTCGATCGCGAAGGCCTCTGGTAACAGCAATAAATACCGGCAGGATTCCTAACATCAAGCCCATATAGTCACAGAATAATCTTGCATAGGTTCCTGACAAATGGTCTTTCTCCACGATATCGTTATATTCTGCTAATGCCTGCTCATAGGTCATAGGTACAATTGCATTCGACTTCATAAAGGACTTACTATACTTGGAACCACCTCCAAGCAACTTATCCGCCTGCTTCATCAGCTCCTGGAAACGTTCAAAATTAAGTTTCTCATCGACTGTTACTGTTATTGCATCAGGATTAACATAAGTTGTTACCGTCTGTAAATATTCCTCTACTAATGTTTTCAACTTCTTTGCAGATAAACCGGTAACCTCAATGGCAATTTCTTCCATCTTAGCTTGTTTCTCTTTGTTTAATCTGACAGTTTTATAAAATCCGATGGGATAGGTTACATAACTATTCTGTACATACTCCAAAACCAGGAACTGTACCGTATTGTTCATAATAACTTTCTCATCGCTGCTGTAAGTAATTCCGTAATCCTTCTGTCCCGGCTCCGGCTTCTCGACAATCTTCATTTCACTCATCTGGGTTACATAAAACAACACCATACAGGCAATGATTACATAATAGGTCAAGCATTTCAGCATCTGCCTGCACTCTTTTAAAAAGAGGCTGATAAACATCACAGATCACCTCTCTTTTCCTTCAGCAGATACATATAAGCATCTTCCACATTCGCTTCACCTAGAACCGCATTGGGAAATGGCTTCTGCTCCGCAATAAACCGCACGATGACGCGGTTTCCCATCGTAACCATACTGGTAACCGGATACTGCTCCTTTATCTTTGGCAGCTCAACCTTACTGATCTCTGCCGTATAGATCTTCCCGTTTGCTGCTTCTACCATCTCAATTACGGATCCATGGTAAATGATATTACCATCCTCCAGGACAGCAATGTTTTCACAGGTAGCTTCGATGTCACCAACGATGTGCGTAGATAGGATTACAATACGATCCTGGGCTATTTCACTAAGCAGATTACGAAAACGTACCCTCTCCTCGGGATCCAGGCCTGCCGTTGGCTCATCTACAATCAAAACCTTGGGATCGTGTAAAATTGCCTGTGCAATACCTAAGCGTCGTTTCATACCACCGGATAACGCTTTGACTTTCTTTTTTTGATTACTCTTGAGATTCACCTTCTCTAAAAGTACCGGAATCCGTTCTTTTCTTTGCTTCTTACTTAAGCCTGATAATACCCCGAGGTAATCCATCGCGTCGTAAACGGACATATTCGCATACATCGAAAATTCCTGGGGCAGATAACCTGTGATCTTTCGAATTTCTGCTTCCTTCGCAATCGGAATCCCGCAGATGGTTATGTTTCCTTCCGACTTCGGAAGCAGGGTTGCCAGCACTTTCATTAAGGTTGTTTTACCGGCACCATTTTTGCCAAGCAGACCGAACATTCCATTTTCAATGGTAAGGTTAACATTGTTCAGCGCCTGTTTCTTTCCATAATACTGGTTTAGGTTTTTAATCACAATCTCTGTAGACATAATTACATCCTTTCTAAGTAGTAAGCTCCTATCAGACTTCACGATCCATCAAGCGGGTTAAAGCTGTATTGATCGGTAGTCTGAATATGTGCTATCCGACGAATACACGTTATTAATGCTGATAGATAAGCTTCATGTATTACATCATCTAATCTAAGGATAAAAGAGGATTATCTACAAAATCACTACAATTACAAAATTTATAAAAAATATTAAAAGTATTCTGTAGCAAATCGAATACCATATACGAATCTGGATGTTAGTTAATAAAATACGGTATCTGATTTATTAAGTAGTGCAACGTATTCAAAATAACTGGTGAGTAAACGCAGGATGAAGCTTCATAGGTAATATTCAAAAAACGTAGGTGTAGCGGGGCTACACAAAGGCTTTCTGAATATTGCATATGGAATTTCAGCTCTCAACGCCGTGGACTGAAAATGCTGCAGATACAATAGCTCCCTGGTCGATTCTGTTCGTTGCAGTAATCCATCCGCCGTGCTTTTCGCATAAAAGCTTACAGATATATAAACCAATTCCAAAATGCTCCGCTTTATTATCAGAGCCCGAATAATAAGGTTTTGTTACCATCGTAAGATCCTTGGCACTAAAGCCTTTGCCATCATCAGCTACTGACAGAAGCAGCTGTTTATGATCTGTCAAATAGGTCAGCATAACCTCAATTTCTGATGCTGCATACCGCATTGCATTAGAAATCAGATTCTCAAATACCTCCATAAGCATTTCCTCATCGAGGAATATCTCTTCTTCCGATTTTATCTCCTCCAGGAGTAATTGAATCGAAATTGGAGTATCTTGCTGAATTACTTCAATAACTTCGGCCAATTTACGATGCAGCTGACCGATATCCGCCGTCTTCTTATGAATCGGTATCTCCTCCAGACTATAAATTTCCTTCATCGTATTGCTGTAACGCTCCAGACGATGTAACTGGCCTGACATCGTAGATAAGGTTGCAACCAGCTTTTCCTCCGATACTTTTCCCTCCGGAACATATTGACTCAGGAAATCGGTATATCCCCTAAGAACTGTCAAAGGAGTGCGAAGATCATGGGCAAATGCCGCATTTAAGCGCTTCTGTTCCTCCATCATATCCCACATCTTCTGGTTATTGGCAATCAATTGCCTTCGCATAAGATCAAAGGATCGGCACAGATTCCCCATCTCATCCTTACAGTCATAATAAATCTCAAGATCCAGATTATTATTGCTTAGCTGATCTGTAGCTTCTTTTAAAATATTCAGTGGTTCTATCAGTATGTTGCGATAAAACAAATAGGAAACTCCGATGATACCACAGATGGAATAAAGAAAGATACTCCAGGTCTGTATGAAATCAATTACCTCAACTAATACTCGGTCAAGATCTGTTAATTTCGAATAATCATAATAATTGACACTAAAATTTTCTATATTCTCAGAGTTCTGGGCCGCATACTTTGACCAGATAAATTTGTCCCAACGATTGCAAAAAGCTAATGTAATAACGGTTAATAATGCTATGATAAGAATACAGATTATGATATAGGCCGATAAAGCTTTTCTTAAGGACAGATTTCTTAAACCAGTCCTCAGCTTTTCAATTCTTTCATCTAACCAATCCATTTATATCCCACTCCCCATACGGTTTCAATCAATACCTTTTCAGTATGCTTTGCTATCTTCATCCTTATACGCCTGATGTGTTCTGTAACGATGTTACTGTCACCATCACTATCATAATCCCAAAGCTTCTCATAGATGCGTTCCTTACTAAAGACCTGACCTTTATTCATGCAAAGATATTCCAGTATATCAAATTCCGTCTTTGTCAAAGCAATCGGCTCCTCCTGATAATAAAGGCACCGTTCCTGAAAATTCAGGGTAAGTTCGCCGATGAATTTAACAGCATCCTTCCTGACACTTCTCGCTTCCCTCCTAAGATGAGCAGCTACCCTAGCTCCTAGTTCCTCGATGCTGAAGGGTTTCATAATATAATCATCTCCGCCGATCATAAGGCCGTTAATTCTATCCTGTTCCGTAACCTTTGCTGTTAAGAAAAGGATTGGGCAGCTTACATGCATACGAAGTCTTTTACAGACCTCCAGCCCGTCCATCTCAGGCATATTGATATCCAGTAAGATAAGATCCGGTGAATTGGAGGCTTTCTCGATCGCTTCTACTCCGTTATGTGCCAGCATCACAAAATATCCCTGTATTTCAAAATAGTCTTTTAAAAGCTGTAAAATATCAGACTCATCGTCTACAAGTAATAATTTATATCCCATCGTCCTTCTCCCTTTCCATAAGGTGGTTCCTCTAACTAATGTAACATAAAATTCCCTACAAAATCACTACATTTTTAATTCAGGTTATAGGTTTAATCTAAAACTATTTATCTTTGATTTCACAGATCATTCTATTACAGCAATCGCTGATGCAATGTAGGCAGAATCAAAAAACCTCCCGAAATAAATTATACTTCAGGAGGTATGTAAAATCATTTATTCATTTTAGCTACCGTATGATTTACCTTTTCGCAGCTGATCAGCATGATTACCAGTAAGATAATCAGAAATGCAGGATATAATTGAATTCCTGCCTTATCCATCACCAATCCCAGCGTCGGTGGAATCAAGGTAGCGCCGACATAACCGAAAGCCATCTGAAGGCCCATCAGACTGCTGGAGTTATGTTTCCCAAAGCGTACCGGGGTCTCATGAAGCATGGAAGGATAAATCGGTGCACAGCCAATTCCAATCAGAATCAGTCCGGCCAGATTGGAATAGGGATAATTGAATACCAACAACAGAACCGCCCCAACTCCGATAATAACCTGACCGGTACGGATCAGAACAGGATTACTGAACTTCATCGTAAAAAATCCATTGATAAATCTTCCTATCGTAATACCAAAGTAATACATTGAAACCCAGCCCGCTGCGACACCAGCAGTAATTCCTTTTGCCTGCACCAGATAACTCGCACCCCATAAGCCGGCGGTCGATTCTAAAGCACAATAACAGGAAAAGCCTGTCAAGGCAGGAATAATTCCGGGTAGTCTGAACACATGATCACCTTTCTCCTCATGAATTACCTCTTCTTCTCCCTTGTCTTTTAATTTATGCCAGATAGGCAGGGAAAACAGAAGAATAATTACTAAGAAGCTCTGAATGATGGCAACTGTCAGATAACCTTTTTGCCATAATCCAGTTTTTGCAATGGCTGCAGCCATAATAACCGGACCCGCTGTAGCTCCAACACCCCAGAAGCAATGAAGCCAGCTCATGTGCTTTGCCGAATAATTCAATGCCACAAAGTTATTTAGCCCAGCATCGACTGCCCCGGCACCAAGCCCTAACGGTACTGCCAGCAGGCAGAGATACAGGTAATTGTCACTGAAGGAAAACCCAAGCAAAGATACTGCTGTCAGGAATACGCTAATCAGAGTCAGCTTACCGGTACCAAGCTTTTTGATCAGTTTTCCGCTGAATAAACTAGAGATAATCGTTCCTCCGGAGGTGATGAAAGCGATTAATCCTGCCCCTGACATCGGTAATGCTAAGTCTGTTCGGATTGATGGCCATGCCGCTCCCAGCATGGAGTCTGGAAGGCCAAGGCTGATGAATGCTATATAAATGATTACCAGCAATATTGTTATCATTTTTCTCCCACTTTCCTATTCCCATTCTTTGTTACTGGTCATAGTTTATATTTATTTATCATTCCACGCAATGGAATATATTATATAATCAATGAAAAATAATTGCAAAATATCCCATTCCTACATTATAATACCTATAAGACAAAAGAATGGAGAATGGAATATGGATTTTGAATTTCTAAATAAGCCGGTAAATTTTGAATGTAAGGATGATGTCATCACAATGGAAGCCGGAAGCTACACCAATTTATTCAATGATATGTGCAGTGATTACAGGAGCAGTTATTTTCCCTTCTATTATGTATTGCAGAAGGGCGATTTCGTGATCCACTGCAAAATAACTCCTGAGTTTCGAGAGCTTTATGATTTAGGCTGTATCACAGTATATGAAAATGATAACAAATGGATTAAATTCGCATACGAAAATTCTGACTCAGGCCATCCGGCTATGGTATCCGTTATCACAGACAAAGTTTCGGATGACAGTAACGGAGAGAAAATATATGAGGACGGAATCTGGATGCAGATCATTCGAAAAGGTAATAACTTTGCCTTGCATTGTTCGGAAAATAAAGAAAACTGGAGACTTGTCCGCATCTTTCAGTTAGATATGAACGAGGTAATAAAACTTGGCATCTCTGCTCAGTCTCCCTTGGGAAACGGATGTATCGTAAGATTTGAGGGCTTAGAAATAGTTGGAAACAACTATACAAATATTAGGAAACCAGAATAATAATTTTCTTTTTCCAATGACAGATGAAAAGCAAAAGATTTCCCGATATTAATTCCTGTATCCGGTGTAATTACTCCGAGTTATCTTCCAACAGCAGATATTACACCTAAAAGCGAGTACTATCCGCTTTTTCAAAGCTTAATTACTGTAACATACATATTGATGCAAAAAATCCCTCAGCCGTTTGTTCTGAGGGATTTTTAACATCATATGAATAATAATTCTTAATATAACGGATACTTGTCGGTTAAGGTCTTTACCATAGCCATAGCCTTTTCTTTATTTGCCTCAACATCCTTCACAAGCAGATAAATTGCTTCTGCAATGACATCCATGTCAGCTGCATTCATGCCTCTGGTGGTTACAGCCGCTGTACCAAGACGGATACCGCTGGTAACAAAGGGTGATGCAGGGTCGTTAGGAACTGCATTCTTGTTGCAGGTAATATTGGCTGCATCAAGAAGCTTCTCCGTATCCTTACCGGTAACACCCATATTCTGAAGATCTACTAACATCAAGTGATTGTCCGTACCTCCGGATACAAGGTTAAAGCCTCTCTTCATTAAACCGTTGGCAAGAGCCTGAGCATTCTCGATAATTCTTCTTGCATAATCCTTAAAGCTGGGATCAAGTGCCTCTTTGAAGCAGACTGCCTTAGCAGCAATGACATGCATCAAAGGACCACCCTGAATACCGGGGAATACTGCTTTATTTAATTTATGCTCTTCTGCAAACTCAGCACTGGATAAAATCATACCGCCTCTGGGTCCTCTGAGCGTCTTATGTGTTGTTGTAGTAGTTACATGTGCATAAGGAATCGGGCTTTCATGATATCCGCCTGCAACAAGACCTGCGATATGAGCCATATCAACCATCAAGAAAGCGCCAACTTCATCCGCAATCTCACGGAAGGTCTTAAAATCTATCTTTCTAGCATAAGCGCTGGCACCGGCGATAATTAGCTTCGGTTTGCACTCCTTTGCTAATTTTCTTACATTATCATAATCGATAAATCCTTGTTCATTTACACCGTAAGGAACGATGCTAAAATAGCTTCCGCTCATATTTACCGGGCTTCCGTGGGTCAGATGACCACCGTGGGCAAGGTTCATACCAAGTACGGTGTCGCCGGGTTTTAATAATGCAAAGAAAACAGCCATATTAGCCTGTGCACCGGAATGAGGCTGAACGTTGGCATAGGCGCAGCCAAACAACTGCTTTGCTCTTTCAATTGCAAGGTCTTCCGCCATATCAACAAATTCACAGCCGCCGTAGTATCTCTTTCCGGGATATCCTTCCGCATATTTGTTGGTTAATTGGCTTCCCATTGCAGCCATAACTGCTTTACTAACAAAATTTTCAGAAGCGATTAATTCAATGTGACTATTCTGTCTTCCAATTTCAAGCTGCATCGCCTCAGCTAATTCAGGATCAAATGCTTTTACTTCATCAAATGAGTACATTGTTTTCATTTCCTTTCCGGTTTTAATACTGTGCTTTATTACTTCGTTATAGTATATCATATCAGTTTTCAATATGGAAGTATAAATAAGCAGGTTACAGCATATTCATTCATAACAATATCTAATAGGTATTATTCCAGTAAATTATAATAGAGCTGAAATTGCATTTTCCTATCCTGTGAGGCATAATGTATATTTAACGTTGAATAAAATGTGGATAAATCACGATACATTATCTTCCAGTGATATACATTTATTTCCATTTATCCACACTATCAACATATCACTGTTGATAAACGACAGGGATAGCTGGAATGTCCCCTCGAATGTCCTCGAATGCAACGACAGCGAAACAACAGGGAACCTAAAAACCATGAAAACGACAGTAAACCGTGAAGACGACAGTAAACCATGAAGACGACAGTAAACCATGAAAATGGCTAAACGAATAATATGGGATATCACCACTTTTGTATGAAAAAAGCAGATGATATCCCACAATTCAAATTCCTACATATTCTCCGGGCCGAAACTTAACGGAAGCAAGGATTCTAAGGAGTATATCGCATAATCCTCTTCGGATCTGGCCAAAACTACAAGGAAATTCTTCGGGTCCACAAATTCACGAAGCACCTGCCGGCATACTCCGCAGGGTGGGAAAAAGTCAGTGATGATTCCTTGCTTTCCTCCAACAATGGCAATAGCGGCAAATTCCTTCTCACCTTCGCTTACCGCTTTAAAAAGAGCCGTACGCTCAGCACAATTGGTAGAGCCAAAGGCTGCATTTTCAATGTTACAGCCTTGATAGATCTTTTTTTTGGTAGAAAGAAGCGCTGCTCCGACATGAACGTTGGAGTAGGGGGCATAAGCGTAATCCATTCCCTCAATTGCTTCTCTGATCAGATTTTTCACCACTGATCTGGTTACGATTTCTGTTTGAGAAAGCAGCTCTCCCTTTTCCTGGGGTACAAGGCTGTTCTTCTGAATGTCTTCCTGTTTTAAGTTCTCCTGTTCCATCATAAATAAAACCTCCGTGTTATTTACTTTTCAGGTAATCGTAAAACTCCATACATGCAGCTATTTACTATTCAGCAATTAATTATGCAGCTATTTATTATGAAGCAATTTACTATACAGCTATTTACTACACATCTGGTACATGTTTCAAAGCAGATTTTAATATCCAATTATTAATTGCTACGTAATCACCTGATTTATATATTACATTAGCTTCTTAAAGCTACCTGTTATTAATGGAAAGTTAATCCTAGTATCCTGAGCCTTCCTGATTCTTGGCAAGCTTAACAATCCGACTTGTTCCCAGTCTTGTGGCTCCAAGCTCAATGAACTTTTCTGCATCATCAAAGGATGATATTCCTCCCGCTGCTTTGATACGTACTGCTTTTCCTACATGCTTTGCAAACAGAGCGACATCCTCAAAGGTAGCACCTGATTTACTAAAGCCCGTGGAGGTTTTGATAAAATCTGCACCTGCTTCGGTAACGATTTCACACATTTTAACTTTCTCTTCGTCCGTAAGCAGACAGGTCTCAATAATAACCTTAAGAATATGATTCCCGCAGGCAGCCTTCAACTGCTTGATTTCCTCAAGAATCTGATCATACTTCTTATCCTTGAGTGAACCGATATTAATAACCATATCAATCTCATCAGCACCGTTTGCAATGGCATCCTTTGTCTCAAATACCTTTACAGTGGTTGTATTGTAACCATTCGGGAAGCCAATTACCGTACAGACAGCCATCTTATCCTTCACGTATTCCTTTACCTGTTTCACATAAGACGGTGGAATACATACGGATGCCACTTGATATGTGATAGCATCATCACAGATCTGTTTGATTTCCTCCCAGGTAGCCGTCTGTGTCAATAATGTATGATCAACCTTGATAAATATCTCTTTCTTATCCATTGTTTCTCATTTCCTTTCCATTGTTATGCTATTTCAAGTGCAATTTCCATCATGTCGCGGAAGGACAGCTGTCTGTCTTCTGCAGATAAGGATTCTCCTGTAAATACATGGTCGGAGACAGTCAATATGCAAAGAGCCTTTTTACCTGCCCTTGCCGCATTCATATAAAGAGCGGCTGCTTCCATCTCTACAGCCAGAATGTTCATCTTGCGCCATAAAGCATTTGCATCCTTATTATCATCATAGAAGGTATCGGAAGAAAGAACATTTCCGACCACAGTCTTAATATTCATTCTTTCTGCAGCTTCTACTGCCTTGTGAAGTAAGCCATAATCGGCAATCGGTGCAAATGTTCCCGGCAGCTGATACTGCGTTGCAAAATTGGAATTGGTGGAAGCCCCCATTCCGATGACGATATCTCTGACTTTAATATCCTCAGCTATTCCACCGGCAGAGCCAATTCTGATGATGTTATCCACATCATAGAAATGGAAAAGCTCATAGGAATAGATTCCGATTGAGGGCATACCCATGCCTCCTCCCATGACAGATACCTTCTTTCCTTTATATGTTCCGGTAAAGCCCAGCATATTACGTACCTGATTAATGCAGACTATATCCTCCAGATAAGTTTCAGCAATAAATTTGGCTCTGAGCGGATCTCCTGGCATCAGAACTGTTTTCGCTATATCTCCGGCTTTCGCTTCGTTATGTGGTGTTGACATATGAACATCCTCCTTTTAATTTTATAAAGTCCGGTGCAGACGAGCTGCTCCTATGTGTGATTTTGACGAGTAAAATAGGAGGACTTCTCCTCCCCAAACCTGTTCTTGTTGAATAAATCAGGAGGATCTCTCCTCCCTTGAAAATGTGCTTAATCTTTCGTTCCAAGCCACAGGCATAATGCTTTCAAAGCATGGATTTCGAATAAGCAGCTTCGTTCGTTCTTTTGTTTGCATGATAATTTTAGCATATTTTGAGATAAAAGGCAATCCGGGTTTATCCAATTCTTATGATGCATCATATATATGGAATCTATACGAATATTTCGGAAAAGAAATAGTTTGAATTGATTTCCAGTGAAAACGTGTTAAAATAAACTTTATTGGTTCAGCCAGAAAAGGGAGTGTATAAATTGCAGCTGGTTAATTTGTTTTCGGTAAAAAGTATGCTTAAAAGAGAACAGCTCATTGGTGAGCTGCCTGTCTCCAGCCAAGTATACAGGAATTTCATCAAGATTGCCTGGCCTTCGGCTCTGGAAGCCTTATTGGTGGCGATGATCGGCGCAGTGGATACCATCATGGTAGGAACCTTGGGTAAAGGAGCCATCACAGCTGTCGGAATAACGAATCAGCCGAAATTTGTCCTCCTTGCCGTCATCTTCTCCTTAAATACCGGTATTACTGCCGTAACTGCACGAAGGAAGGGACAAGGAGATCAAAAAGGAGCAAACCGTACTGTTCGTACCGGTATCATGATCTGTGCTGTCGCTTCCATCCTTATGGCAATATTAGGCTACCTATTTGCAGAACCGATTTTAATTTTTACCGGTGCAGAACCTTCCTATCTGAAGGATGCGGTAACCTTTTTCCGGGTTCTGATGTTCAGTATACCGTTCCAGTCCTTGAACCTGACGATCAATGCAGGGCAGAGAGGCTGCGGAAAAACCCAGATATCCATGTGGACGAACATCATTAGTAATCTTATTAATATTACCTTTGATTATTTCCTGATCAACGGTATTGGTTTCTTCCCTCGTCTGGAAGTAAAAGGTGCGGCTATCGCAACCACGATGGGTGCAATTGCTGCATTTCTGATTTCATTAACAACTCTGTTAAGATCCCACGGTTATCTTAATTTTCATTATAAAGCCGGCTGGGCTATCGATAGGACGGTATTAGATCCGATTGTCAAGGTCAGCAGCAGCGCATTTGTAGAACAGGTATTTCTGAGAATCGGTTTCTTAGCTTACGCGGCCATCGTTGCCAGGCTGGGGACCACGGAGTACGCAACACATATCATCTGTATGAACATATTGACACTGTCTTTCTGCTTCGGTGATGGTTTGTCCATTGCTGCTTCCGCTCTTGTCGGTCAGAATCTCGGAGCAAAAAGACCGGATTTATCCATTATCTATGGCAAAACCGGCCAGCGTCTGGCATTTATGATTTCCTGCGTTGTATTCCTTGTCTTCATCTTCGGAAGAGGCTTCCTGGTATCTTTGTTCAATCAGGAACCTGTGATTATCGCACTTGGTGCGAATATCATGATTCTGGCTGCCATGGGAACCCATATGCAAACCTCACAAGTGGTACTGAACGGCTGTTTGAGAGGTGCCGGAGACACAACCTATGTTGCCATTGTATCCTTAGTAAGTGTTGCTTTAGTCCGCCCGTTACTCACCTGGGTTTTATGCTTCCCGCTGGGTTTTGGTCTTTACGGTGCCTGGGTTGCCTTGCTGGTGGATCAATGCTTCCGGTTTATTTTCAGTTATACCCGTTTTTCCAGCGGTAAATGGACCTCAATTGCATTATGATTAAGCTTATGTACCTGATACCAGGCAGCAGCTGTTAAAATCGTTAATACCAGTATAATTATATCAACAAAGAATAGGAAGTAAATAACAGAACCCGTTGATATTCAGCGAAAGCTTATATCTCCGGGTTCTTATTTTAAGTATATTTATTCCCATTTACCTACATATAACTAACTTAACTAATACGAAATCTGCATAACAAGATACGAACCAATCCGGGGCATGAAGTATAGCTGCCTCCGAGGGATGCATACTATTTTATATCTTAATGCAGAATAAAACTGGTGCTTCTATGAACTGTTTTCATTGTTATTATTCATTTCATGCAGTTAAATTAATATTTAATAACTGGTGGCAGTTCCTGCATATATTACATCAAAGGAATAGGTATAAATTGTATAACTAGGATACTGGGCATAGAAGGTCTGTGTCATCCCGCTGATACCTGCATAGTTAAGTGTGCCCTTATAGGAACCATCATCATAACTATAGGTTGAGCTGGAAATAGACTGTAATACATTATTAATTACTGTATTAGGAACATTGATATTATAATGGACGGTTACAGTAACATCCTTTGTAGTTACCGGTACATATTTTGTTACTGTTCCTGAGTATGTTACATCAAAGGAATAGGTATAGAGTGTATAGCTCGGATACTGGGCATAAAAGGTCTGTGACATGCCGCTGATGCCGGAATAATTAAGGGTACCTTTGTACGAGCCGTCATCATAACTATAGGTTGATGTAGAAATTGACTGCAATACATTACTAATAACGGTATCCGGTACAGTAACATTTTGATGAACAGTTACGGTAACATCCTTTGTTTCTGCTGCATAAGCATTTGTACTCTTAAATGATACGAGGAATAAAAAAAGAAATGCAAAACATAAGCCTAACTTAAAAGTTGATTTTTTTAACATGATAACCCTCCTTATTAATATTTGTACAAATGGGAACAACATACTTAAATGTAGGTTTATCGTGCAGAATTTTATTTAAATATCATTAGAAATGTAATCATCTGAATAAAAGTAGATTGAGATGAGCTGCATATAGAAATTAGTATAAAGCTTTGGTGCATTGTTATTGACAGACTTTATTGGGTCTGATCCGTGATGACTCCGGTTATCCGATTCACAGTATACCAGCCGTAGGTAACCGCATGTCCTACTCCACTATCCGGTTCGTCAAGAACAAATTCATATAAATGGAACAGATATTCATCAGTTGTCCTGCCTTGTCCTTCATAAGCCAGATAATAATCTGCCTCCGGTAATTTATAATAATACTCGTCCTTCGTATTCGTTCGATAAACCTTTTCAAAATTAGCCGCATATTGTTCCTTTACCATATCCAGTGCTTCCATGTTCGATATGCTGCCCTTTGCGTTCACGTATATAAGATGGTTTGTAATGTATCCGTAAGTAGCTTTTAGTAAATCCTCTTTTGGATGAATTAAAATGAGAGCTGTACATATGCATAAAGCCAACCGTGTCATTCCCGAAGTCTCCTTCTTCATCTGGTCTGAGTGCTATGATGTAGGATAGAATAAGCTGACCAAGCAGAAAATGAGCATTTGTTGGACAACCTATTTACAAAAATAGTATAGCACTCATTTACATATATTACCACATAAATAAGAATTACAAAATCGACATATTACACAGTTCACTTATATTTCATCCTGATATCGAGGTTAATTTCAAATTACAATTTATCTTAACTATTACTTCTTCTTTTGGTCCTTATATTGTACCAGACTGGCCCTCTGGATGGCGGAAGACCCATACCGGTTACGGATGCGGTCGATTGCCTGGTCCAGTTTTTCTTTCTTCTCATCCGTCTCAAACCCGAATAAATTCATCTGCCGTTCCGTTCCATATGGCACTACTTTACTGGTCTGGATTCCAAGATTACGGATTGGTGATCCATCCCACAGCTCATCAAATAAGCTGCAAGCAGTCCGGTGTATCTCATCCGTATGATGGGTAGGGCTTAACAGGGTGGTCTGATGGGAGCTGTGATGGAACTCAGCATCAACAATACTGACCGATACCACATTAGCCATCATATGATCCGACCGGAGTCTGGCTGCGACATTCTCCGCCAGGGACAACAAGATCATCTTGGCAGTCGATTCCTTCTCTACATCAAAGGATATCGTCGTTGAATTACCATATCCCTTATTCTTAACTTCCTCCTGCGAGATTATGGAAGCGTCGATTCCATTGGCAAAGCTATGTATTACCTCACCGTGCTTCTTCAGATGAGCTCTCAGAATCTCGACATTTGTCCTGGCAAGTTCTCCGATGGTATAGATACCTAACGTATTCAGCTTCTTCACGGTTGATTTACCCACAAAAAACAATTCGCCAACGGGAAGTATCCACATTTTATCCTTAACTTCTTCTGGATACAGGGTATGAACCAGGTCCGGCTTCTTAAAATCGGATGCCATTTTTGCAAGGAGCTTATTCGTAGAGATGCCCACATTGACCGTAAAACCTAATTCATTTTTAATTCTGTCCTTTAGCTTGTGGGCAGCTTCTACCGGAGGGCCGAACAGGTTAGCCATACCTGTCATGTCGCAGTAAGCCTCGTCAATGGAGCACTGCTCCACACAGGGAGAGAAGTCACACAGAATATCAATAAATGATTTTGAATATTCCTCATACATACGGTGATTTGGCGGAACCAGCATAAGATTCGGGCATTTCTTGAGTGCATCGACCAGAGGTTCACCGGTTCTTACTCCATATTGCTTTGCAAGGATTGACTTCGCAAGAATAACGCCATGTCTCTTATTCTTGTCTCCGGCAACAGCAG
>DATMUM010000235.1:0-5524 GCA_035564175.1 Mobilitalea sp. | reverse complement strand
AAAAAACGCGTCGCATCCTAACTATGATAAAGTTATTTTGCGACGCATATTTATTATATAAACTTGTAAATTATTTACTTTTATTGATGAATTACCAAGATAATCTTTTTGTTCAGTCAGGTTCCCGTTTACATCATAGGTATAGATTTATATAAGCAGCACAAAGAATGAGCTGTCACACTGGGGATTTATTAACAGCCAGTGCGACAGCTTCGTTATATAGAGATATTTACTTTATATTGTATAATCTTTATATTTAACTTACTATTTAATATTTGTATCGATTGATGTAACCTTCCTCTATGCCCACAAAATAATGAAATCGTAATATCATAAATATAAAATGATAAATTATACCTTATAAACAAAATGTGTGAAATCAGCTGCTCCACCAGCCTCTTTTGTGGAAAATAAGAACAATCCGAAGCGACAGCCTACGAAATGATCCAAACGGAAGTATAACTTCTGTGTAATACCAAGCTTGATCCACTTTTCTTTATCTTGATAATAAAAATCCGCTTCATCGATATTGTCATAGAAATTGGCACGTACTTTCAGAGTAACCCTTTCACTGTCCACCTGAATTCTCGCATATTCCTTACCGGGCTTCTTGTCGCCGCCTTTTTCTCCCCAGATATTTTCCTCTTTGCTTAATTCCTTAGCAAGCATCACTAGATAATACTTACCGTCTTCCTTCGTCAAAGCAATCAGACCATAGCAGCCCTGTAAGGCACAGATACCGGTATAATCGCCATCCTTCAACGCGCTGCCGTCTACAGTTACGAAAGCCTCACAGGCTGGTCCTATCATTCTCTGCGTCAAGGTATTCACAGCGAGCCCCACATTCGGACTTAGCTTACCGGATCGAACACGTAATGTGCCGGGTTGTTCTGTTATTGACCATAAATCATCGGCGGGAGTATGATTCCATTGCCAAACCTTTTTTAGATGAACTATGCCGTTCTCATCGGGAATATAGTTAAAATCATCACTGTCAAACAAGGGCTCATAGGTATATGTAGGACGTGTACTATTAACCTCAATACGGTGAGGTACTTTATCATCGATACCGAAAACCGGAAAATCATTTTTCCAGTGCACCGGAACAAGAACAGGAATACGTCCAATCGCCCCGTGATCCTGAAACAGCATTGCGTACCATTCTCCGTCCGGAGTATCAACAATACCGCCTTGGGCTATACCGGCATTATGGTAATCCATATCATCGTCCAGTACGTCTTTGCCTGTAAACTCACCTTCTAGGGAATCAGCTACATAACAAGCTTCCGTTCTTCTCCTTGTTCCGTCAGCCAGCCAATGGATAAAGAATACATAGTACTTTCCGTTAATCTTATACAGATGCGCCCCCTCATAACCAAGACCTACATTACCTGTATCCTTTACAATGATTCGGCTTAAACCACCCGGTTTTGGTCCTGTTAAGTCCGACTTTAATTCCGTCAGAAAGATTTCCGTATTACCGGAGACAATATAGATTCTGTCATCATCGTCAAAGAGCAGGGAACAGTCATGGAAGAATCCTTCCACATTCTGCTTTCTCCAAGGTCCTAAGATATTCTCCGACTGATATAAATAGGTTTTTCCGGTATCATTGGCAACAAAGCATACATAAAACGTTCCTTTATAATAGCGAAGCGAGGCTGCCCACATACCTTTACCGTAGACACTCAGTTCTCCTTCCAACCGCTGTCCCGGTGTATTATCCAAGGTGTCATACACATAGGTCGCTATTTCCCAATGGATCAGATCATAGGAGCGTAAAATAACTCCTCCCGGCATAAAGTGCATCGTTGTGCTTATCATGTAATAGGTATCTTCCACTCTGATTACATCCAGATCAGGATAATCAGACCAGATAATTGGATTATTAAGCATAGCTTATACGTTCCTTTCCATACTATATTTTTTATTTTTATATATTATATAGGACGATTCGAGTTTCAAATTACTCTGTGAACAAAACTGTTGCCATAGATAGATTATGTTATTTAAAACTGTACCTATGGCTGCTGTTAACTCGCAAGATACTTTAACATTCGAATCATATTTCTACTTTTAAAATTACTTTAGAATCCTTATTTGACAACTACTTATCTAACAAATACTTATCCGGCAAATGCTTATCTGGCAAATGCTTATCTGGCAAATGCTTATCCGGCAAAGGCTTACTTGAAATACCAGTAATCAATGGAATATCCTTCGCCGTAGTATATAAAAACAAGGTCATGCTTGCCTGTAACAGCAGAAAAAAGCTCGGTTGTTATTTCCTTATATGCCTCTGTTTCACTTGGCTCAATATCTAAATAACCGATTACAATTCCCGTTGGTTTGTCCAGGCGAATCTGAATGGCTCCTGTCTGATCCTTTGACGGCTTAACGGAAGCGGTAAAGGTATTGGCACCCTCGTCTCCAAAGTCTGCTCCATAGACTGCTATCCAATCACCGGTGTTAATGTCGGTAACTGCCATATTGCCTGTACCGCTGTTTTCACCATTCGCTTCAGATAGAGCTGTGCTAACTCCTCCCATGGTTCCTATCGTCTCTGCCTCCGTTCTTTGATAGGGATTAAGGCTTTCAACCTGTTTTACACCAAATTCAGAAGCCGTAATTCTTACAATGGTACCGTCCGTATTTATAGTTACCGGATCGATATGGGTACAGCGGTAGCCGCCTGAGACACCGAGTCTCTTCTCTAATATCTGGGTGTGATAAGCAATATACATTTGATCATGGAAGTTAAACATACAATGATGATTGTTGCCATAACATCCAAAGAAAGAACCGGGGTTTTTCAATATCGAACCCTGCAGTGTAAATGGACCCATGGGGTTCTTACTTGTCATATAAACAATCTCAGCATTGCTAAATCCGAGAGTCTGCGCATCCTTAGCATCCACATTCCAGTTTGAGCAATAGGAATAATAATAAGTATCTCCTATCTTGTTAATTCCCGAATCCTCAAACAGATAGGGAACCTTCAGGCTTACGGGGTCACCTGCCAGACTAATCATATCCTCTCCCAGCTCTACAACACGGCCCGTTCCCGGATCAGCAAATTTATTATCCGGAATACCGCCTCCAAAATAGAGATAAGCTTTACCGTCATCATCTACCAAAACAGCCGGATCAAAGAGCCAAGCGACATTCGCACAGTTTGGTGTGGAACGTGATACTAAAGCATGACCTAATGGGTCTGTAAAAGGACCCGTTGGACTGTCCGAGGTCAGGACACCGATACCATTGCCACCATTCGCAAAGTAGATAAAGAATTTGTCTTTCCCATCAATTACTTTATAAGCTGCTGCCGGCGCCCAGGAATTATTACCCCAGGTTGCAGCTCCATTCTGACCTGCTGCGATAATTGCACCGTGATCCGTCCAGTTTACCAGATCGGAAGATGATATTACATTCAAGGTATTAATCTTGCTATAGCTGTTGTTAATTGCCTTGCCGTCACTATCATATTCCACTACATCGCCGGTCATATAGATGTATACGCGGTCATTATAAACAATAGCGTAAGGATCAGCTCCTAAACGCTGTGTCATCAGTGGATTCTTATAACCATAGCTTTTTAGTGAATCTGTTAATTTAACGTCCTTAAAATAAGTCATTAACTTTTCCTCCAATAATTTACTAGATTGTTGCTCCTGAGTAATTGCTTCATCCCCATTATCCGCAGTATTTTTGTCTGCTGCATCCCCATTATCCGCAGCATTTTCGTCTGCTGATACATCCTTCAGTGATCCTGTGATAGCCTTGGCATCATCTTTCTTCTGCTGCTTGTCTGCTTCCTTCGTGCTTGAGCATCCTGTAAAAATGAAAATTAAGATAATGAAAACCATCGTCAATCCCGCCGCCGTTTTATTCCTCATTAATTATCCTGCCCCCATGAAATCTTTGAAATAATTATATAAACTTGAATCAAATAAAACAATGTTGTATAATTGCAATTAGTTGACCTATTATTCGATATTTACATATATTGCGAGGTGCCCAAATCATGTATATTCATCATATTGCTTTAGACTGCGCTCATGAGAGCGATTTTATCATGGAACGCAGCAATGGCATCATTGATTATTTATTTCTTTTTATTAAATCGCCCAGTACTATGATTATTGAAGACAGAATTTACACTATTACCAATCCCTCAGCCGTTCTTATCAGCAGTTATACTCCTCATAAATACTTCCCTACCGGTACCAGTTATATCGATGATTATCTTCATTTTGCCGTAATAGATCGCAACAGTTTTTTAAATGAATTGACCTTTCCTTTGAATACGCCGATACAAGTATCGAATAATAGTTGCATCAGTGATCTATTGCATAACATTCAGAAGGAAAATAACCCGGATAATAAGTATTCCAGCAGAATCATTGAATTATTAATAAAGCTTCTGATGTTAAAATTAGGTGAGCAATGGGATATGCTTCAGCAGAATAATTCAAGTCTTCCGCATTATAACGATTTGCTGGCGGTTAGGAAGCAGATACTTAATTCACCGGACAGATTATGGAAAATAGAAGAACTGGCAGAACAGGCTCATCTTTCTCATGCTTATTTTCAAGTGATGTATAAGAAAGCTTTCGGTGTTACCTGTATCACCGATGTTATCAACACCAAGATAACTCAGGCAAAGGTACTTCTTACTTCCACGGACTTACCGGTGAAGCAGGTTGCTCAGGAGCTTGGTTATAACGAGGTTTATCATTTTATCCGACAATTCAAGAAAAGTACCGGGCTAGCACCCGGTGCTTTTCGAAAGAAAACAATATCATAAGGTTCGTTACTTTAAGGCATAGCTAGCAAAGCGGCAAGGACAATCATGCCATATTCACCACGTAATGGCCGGATATTAATCTGCCTGCAATCGAAGTACAGAAACTGAATATGCTGGTGAATGATAAACGAATTCCTTTCCTGCCTTCACTTGTATATCATAGGGTGTGACACAGGTAGGATTTGTTTTTGTGTTCGCAGCTTGAAGATGATCGGAAGCGAGTATTGTAACAGCTGCTTGGGAAGCTGGCGTAAAACCTTCGACTGATATATTGACATCTTTGGCAGCGGTTTTCCAGGTACCTAAACCAAATCCGCCGTGAAGGTAATATTTATTACGGGGATATGTAAATTCTGTCTGAAGCAGTTGGTTACCGACATTTTGTGCAAACATCTGCTGTACATAATAATTTACGGAAGGGTACCAGGAGGCATTGTTAAACCAGATAAGATCCGGCTGCCAGTGAATCGCCGTATCATTACCAAAGAGCGGTGCATAGGATGCAAGACGTACGACATCACCGTTTTTTTCAAGTCCGGTCAGATAAGCAGCTTCTGCCAGAGCAGCAATCATTGTATTGGACTTGGCAGCATATTCACCGACAAATACACCCACATAGTCCCGCTGATAACGATCATATCGATCTGTATTCGTCAGAAACCAATCCGGTGAGCTGTAATAATGCTCGTCGACAAGAGCTGCATAGCTTTTTCCCTT
>DATMUM010000234.1:0-4459 GCA_035564175.1 Mobilitalea sp. | reverse complement strand
ATTATATGCAAAAACGATCGAGGTGGATGAAATCAACGCTGTTCTGAAACCCGGCGGTTTTTATATGCTGAAGGGTATCGCCCAGATGGATACCTACGAAAGGGATATCACCATCGGATCCGTTGTCGGTATTAAAACCATCAGTGATTTTACCTCCACAAGAGGTGACCAGGCTCCCAGGAAACGTATTGAACTCCATGCTCATACCATGATGAGTGATATGGATTCCGTCGTGGATGTCAAGAAATTGATCAAAAGAGCCTTCAAATGGGGTCACTCTGCCATTGCAATTACAGACCATGGTGTCGTTCAATCCTTCCCGGAGGCCAACCATACACTGAATCCAAAGGATTATTCTGATGAAGCGGAGCAGAAGAGAGCAAAGGATTTTAAGATTATTTATGGTATGGAAGCCTATCTGGTGGATGACATCAAGGAAGTAGTAAACAATGCCAAGGGTCAGAGTCTGGACGATCCCTTTGTAGTATTTGATATAGAAACGACGGGCTTCAGTGCGAATCATGATAAAATCATTGAAATTGGTGCAGTTAAGGTTATCAACGGTCAGATAACGGACAAGTATAGTACCTTCGTTAATCCGGAGGTACCGATTCCTTATGAAATTGAGCAGTTGACCTCCATCAATGATGATATGGTAATTAATTCACCGACAATCGACGTGATATTGCCGCAGTTCCTTGCTTTTTGTGAAGGCTGCAGCCTGGTTGCCCATAATGCTTCCTTTGATGTTGGATTTATTAGTAAGAATTCTGAACGGATGGGAATAGAAACAGAATTTACGGTTATCGATACTGTTGGTCTTGCCAGAATATTGCTGCCGGATCTGAGTAAATATAAGCTGAATGTAGTTGCCAAGGCATTGAATGTATCTCTGGAAAACCATCACCGCGCCGTGGATGATGCAGGTGCTACCTCCGAAATCTTCATGAAATTATGCGCCATGTTAAAAGAGAGAGAGGTTACCACGGTTGATGAGATTGATAAGCTTGGCCGTCTTTCAGCGGAAGCCATCCGTAAGTTACCCGCATATCATGCGATTTTACTTGCCAAGAATGATGTGGGAAGAGTAAATCTATATAAAATGGTTTCCCTATCCCATATCGAATATTATAATAAAAGACCGAAGGTTCCAAAAAGTCTTCTGATGGAATGCAGGGAAGGCATCATCGTAGGAGCCGCCTGCGAAGCAGGGGAAATCTTTCGTGCGGTACTTTCGAACCAATCCCATGAGCAGATATCAAGACTTGTGAATTTCTATGATTACCTGGAAATCCAGCCGCTCTGCAACAATGACTTCTTAATCCGCAGTGACCGCAATGAGGAGAAGGATATTAACACCCGTGAGGACCTGATGGAGCTGAATAAGAAGATTATTGCCCTGGGAGAAGAGTATACTAAACCGGTTGTTGCAACCTGTGACGTACATTTTCTTGATCCGGATGATGAGGTATACCGTAGAATCATTCTTGCCGGAAAGGGCTTTAAGGATGCGGATGAACAGGCCGCTTTATATCTTCGGACAACGGAGGAGATGCTAGAGGAATTCTCCTACCTTGGTAAAGCAAAAGCAGAAGAGGTCGTCATCACCAATACGAACCTGATTGCCGACATGATTGAGAAGATTTCACCGGTCCGCCCGGATAAATGTCCACCGGTGCTTCCTAATTCCGAAGAGAACCTTCGTAATATCTGTTATGATAAAGCTCATTCCATGTACGGTGAGTTATTGCCGCAACCGGTTGAAGCCCGCCTGGAGCATGAGCTTAAGTCCATCATTAATAACGGCTTCGCGGTTATGTACATCATCGCACAAAAGCTCGTATGGAAATCCAATGAGGATGGATACCTCGTAGGCTCCCGTGGTTCCGTAGGTTCCTCCTTTGTTGCTACGATGGCCGGAATTACAGAGGTTAATCCTTTAGCGCCCCATTATTACTGTGCGAAATGCCATTTCTCCGATTTTGATTCGGAGGAGGTTAAAAAATACGGTGGAAGCTCCGGTTGTGACATGCCTGACCGACTTTGTCCCGAATGTGGTGAACCGTTAGTGAAGGATGGACATGATATCCCATTTGAAACCTTCCTTGGTTTCTATGGTGATAAGGAACCCGATATCGATCTTAACTTTTCCGGAGAATACCAGAGTAAGGCACATGAATATACCGAGGTTCTATTTGGTAAGGGACATACCTTCCGTGCAGGAACCATCGGTACGCTTGCAGATAAAACCGCCTTTGGATACGTTAAGAATTACTATGAAGAACGTGGTATCCATAAACGTAATGTTGAGATTGACCGTATCGTAGATGGACTGGTAGGAGTAAGAAGAACCACCGGACAGCATCCCGGTGGAATCGTAGTTATGCCTCATGGGGAGAATATCTATTCCTTCACTCCGGTACAAAGACCGGCAAATGATATGACGACGAATACGATTACCACGCATTTTGATTACCATTCCATCGACCATAACCTGTTAAAGCTTGATATTCTTGGACATGATGATCCTACCATGATCAGAAAACTGGAGGATCTGACTGGTCTGGATGCGAAGAAAATCCGGTTGGATGACCAGAAGGTATTAAGTCTGTTCCATGACTTAAGAGCCCTTAGCATCACACCAAAGGATCTGGACGGCTGCGAGCTTGGCTGCCTTGGTATCCCCGAATTTGGTACGGACTTCGTTATGCAGATGGTTAAGGATACGCAGCCAAAATCCTTCTCCGATCTGGTACGAATCTCCGGTCTGTCCCATGGTACGGACGTATGGTTAAATAATGCGCAGACCTTAATCCAGAGTGGTACCTGTACCCTGACAACTGCGATCTGTACCCGAGACGATATCATGATCTATCTGATTGCTACCGGAGTTGAGCCTGGCCAGTCCTTTAAAATCATGGAGAGTGTACGTAAAGGTAAGGGGCTGACTCCCGAGATGGAAACAGCAATGACGGCAACAGGAGTACCGGATTGGTATATCTGGTCCTGTAAGCAGATTAAGTACATGTTCCCGAAAGCCCATGCGGCAGCTTATGTTATGATGGCATTCCGTATAGCTTATTTTAAGGTGTATTATCCTATGGCATATTATGCAGCATTTTTCTCCATTCGTGCTTCAGCCTTTAACTATGAGCTGATGTGTCTTGGACGTGATAAACTGGAGATGCATATTGCTGATTACAAGAGAAGAAGCAATACCCTGTCCAAGAAGGAGCAGGATACCTTCAAGGATATGAGAATCGTTCAGGAGATGTATGCAAGAGGCTTCAACTTTATGCCGATTGATATCTATACGGCGAAAGCCCACGATTTTCAAATTATCGATGAAAAGCTTATGCCTGCCCTAAGTACAATTGATGGTCTTGGTGATAAGGCAGCAGATGCGGTGGTGGAAGCTGCAAAGCAGGGTATATTCTTATCCAGGGATGATTTTAAGATCCGCTGCAAGGTCAGCTCCACTGTCGTTGATAATATGGCGAAAATGGGACTACTCGGTGACTTACCGGCAAGCAATCAGATGTCACTCATGGATTTCTTGTAAAATTGAGTGAGTGATTTGGGTATCGAAAGTACTCTGCAAGAAAACATATATTTTTTGTAAGAAAATAAATTTTGTAGGAAAATAAATTCTTTGTATACCGGAAATAGCTGCTTTAACAAACGTTCCTTTGTTAAAGCAGCTATTTCTGCTACTGTATATTATGTAGATGTATGGATTCAATAACCATGTTATTTCATATGAGCAGACAGGCCATTGTAAAGCTGCTCCGTTTTATTTTTATCCCTATAATTTATTATCACATATTTATCATTGATCTTTAAATATATGAAGGGACCATTCTTAGTAAGGATATATAATTTACAATTCCCTAAGCCTGATACATCAAAATTGCCTTTTTTCGCTTCACCAAAATCTGCCCCATTTGTTTTATAAGTAACCTCCGGTAAAGTATCCTTAAGTTCGATAAGCGTTACATCATCATAATTGAAGTTAGCACCATAAAGTCCTTTCACTTCAAAGTAATTATCGTTCAGGTCAATTTTAGTTTCTTTATTGATGCTTCGAAATAGGATCACTAAAAATATGGCAACACCGATTACTATAATTGAACTAAAAATGAAGCTAAATTTGTTATTATTTTTGTTCATATAACTAACCCCCCCCCCGGTATATTCTTATATTTCAATCTATTAAAATATAACAGAAAATACCAGGCAATTCAAGAAGCTAAGCTATTAATAATATTAATTTAATTATAGGATAAAGCCGCCTTCTGGAATATATATATACTTCATATACTAGTACATCAGATAATTAATAATTGATAGTTAAATACTTGTTGCGTTTTCATCTTTTATTTCATCCATTTTGTATGTCCAATGATATACAATTGGATCTACATTTATTTCATCAAAATATTTATAGATCCGCTCGATT